>NZ_JBEYUS010000090.1:0-20027 GCF_040643635.1 Saccharopolyspora sp. NPDC047091 | reverse complement strand
AGTAGAGCTGGATGAACGGTCCGTTCACTCGGGATAGAGGTTCGTGCACGACCGGTCGTGCGGCGACGTGAGTGAACGGACCGTTCGTCCGATAAGACTGGGCGAACGGTCCGTTCACTCCGAAAAGAAGTTCGTGCACGACCGGTCTTGTGGGGCGAACGGACCGCCCGTCCGATAGAGCCGGACGAACGGTCCGTTCACTCCGAAAAGAAGTTCGTGCACGACCGGTCTTGTGGGCTGAACGGACCGCCCGTCCGATAGAGCCGGACGAACGGTCCGTTCACTCCGAACCGTGGCTAGTTGAAGGAGTGCTCCGCCGCCGGGAACGACCCGCCGCGGACCTCGTCGGCGAAGCGGCTCGCGGCGTCGGCGAGGGTGCCGCCGAGGTCGGCGTACCGCTTGACGAACCGCGCGGTGCGCCCGGTGTTCATCCCGGCCATGTCGGTCCACACCAGCACTTGCGCGTCGGTGTCGGGTCCGGCGCCGATGCCGACGGTGGGGATGTCGAGCTCGGCGGTGACCTGCTTGGCGGCGTCGGCGGGCACCATTTCGAGCACGACGGCGAACGCGCCGGCCTCTTGCAGCGCGCGGGCGTCGGCGAGCAGTTCGGCGGCTTGGTCGCCGCGCCCCTGCACCCGGTAGCCGCCGAGCCCGTGTTCGCTCTGCGGCGTGAACCCGAGGTGCCCCATGACGGGGATGCCTGCGGAGACGAGCGCTTCGACCTGGGCGGCGTAGCGCTTGCCGCCTTCGAGCTTGATGGCGTGCGCGCGCCCTTCCTTCATGAACCGGGCCGCGGTGCCGAGCGCTTGTTCGGGGGAGGCCTGGTAGGAGCCGAACGGCAGGTCGGCGACGACGAGCGCGTGTTCGGTGGCGCCGGTGACGGCGCGGACCAGCGGCAGCAGTTCGTCGACGGTCACCGGTAGCGAGGACTCGTAGCCGTAGACGTTGTTGGCCGCCGAGTCGCCGACCAGGAGCACGGGAATCCCGGCCTGGTCGAAGATCCGCGCGGTGTACATGTCGTAGGAGGTGAGCATCGGCCAGCTCTCGCCGCGCTCCTTGAGCTGTTGCAGGTGGTGGATGCGGACGCGGCGCCGGGCGGGGGTGCTCCCGTACGGGGCGGCTGTCTCTCCTGAGGTGGGCTGCGGTGCAGCGTTCATCTTCGACCGTCCTTCTTCCTCAAGGCCCGCGCTGCGGGTCCCTGGGCGTTCTGCGACGTCTTGCGCCAGCCAGGGTCGCACGTGCGGGGGTGCGGGGAGGAGGGCCGGACGATGCAAGTCACAGCCGTGACCGGCGCCGATGATCATTGATGCAAGTCCTGGTTGCAATGGACGGGCGATTCGGCGCGGAAGAGGTGTTCCGGGCGGGATTGGCGAACGGGTGTGTGCATCGATGCATCCTCGTTGCGCTCTGTGGCTCAAGTAGTCGCAACCGACCGCAGCAGCCAGCGGGATCGGCACCCACCTTCGGCGGAGTACGTTGCGCTCTCCGGGTCAAGTCAAGATCATCTACTGGACCTGTTCCCGTTGTCCTGCCTAGCCTGATCGGGTTTGCATTGCATCACAGAGGGAGCAGCATGACCGCGGCCGAACAAGCTCCAGACATCTTGTCCCCGGATTTCGCCCTGGATCCCAACCCGTCGTACCAGGTGCTGCGAGATGACTTCCCGCTGCTGTGGCACGAACCGACCCAGAGCTACATCATCTCCCGCTACGCGGACGTGAAGCGCGCCTTCCGCGAGCCGGTGTTCACCACTCAGAATTACGACTGGCAGCTGGAACCGGTGCACGGGCGCACGATCCTGCAGCTGGACGGCCGGGAGCACGCGGTGCGCCGCGCGCTGGTGGCGCCTGCGTTCCGGGGCAGCGAGCTGCAGGAGAAGTTCCTGCCGGTGATCCAGCGCAACTCGCGCGCGCTGATCGACGAGTTCCGCGGCACCGGCCGCGCCGACCTGGTCGCGGACTACGCGACGAAGTTCCCGATCAGGGTGATCGCCGACATGCTGGGCCTGGCCGAGCAGGACCGGGGCCGCTTCCAGGGCTGGTACACGTCGATCATCGCGTTCCTGGGGAACCTGAGCCAGGACCCGGACGTGGTGGAGGCGGGCATGCGGACCCGCGCCGAGTTCGCCGAGTACATGATCCCGGTGATCCAGGAGCGCCGGGAGAACCTGGGTGACGACCTGCTCTCGACGCTGTGCACCGCCGAGATCGACGGCACGAAGATGAGCGACGAGGACATCAAGGCGTTCTGCAGCCTGCTGCTCGCGGCGGGCGGCGAGACCACGGACAAGGCGATCGCCGCGATGTTCCTGAACCTGCTGCGGCACCCGGAGCAGCTGGCGGCGGTGCGGGAGAACCGCGAGCTGATCCCGCAGGCGTTCGCCGAGACGCTGCGCTTCTCCCCGCCGGTCCACATGATCATGCGACAGCCCGCGGAGGACGTGGAGCTCAGCGGCGGGGTGGTGCCGAAGGGCAGCACGCTCACCTGCTTGATCGGCGCGGCGAACCGCGACGCGGAGCACTACGCGAACCCGGAGCGTTTCGACGTCTTCCGCGAGGACCTGCCCGCCCGCACCGCGTTCACCGCCGCGGCCGACCACCTGTCCTTCGCGCTGGGCAGGCACTTCTGCGTGGGCGCGCTGCTGGCGAAGTCGGAGATCGAGGTCGGCATCAACGACCTGCTGGACGCGATGCCGGACGCGCGGCTGGCCCCGGGGTTCGACCCGCCGGAGCAGGGCGTGTTCACCCGCGGTCCGGAGTCGGTCCCGGTCGTCTTCACCCCCGCCTGATCCGCGGCCGCGGAACAGTCGAATGGCCCACCCACCCGGACTTCCCGGGCCGATGGGCCATTCACCTGCCGACACCCGCACACCGGATCGAACGGCGTCGTGCGAGGTTCTCCCCGCCGACCGCCCGCCTTCGAACTCGTGCGGAGGGCCGCGGTCGTTCCTCACCAGCGGCGAAGCCGCCGAACAGTGCCCACCCGATCAGCGGGCCCACCCGCGGGTTCTCAGCGGTCTTCTCGCGAGGACGGCGTTGTCTCCTGTGGCTCTGAGCCACCGGCGAAAACGATCCCGCAGCGAGAAGACCGCTGCGGTTCCGCCACCCGAGTGCCGCGTGGCAGAAGTCGAGCAACGAGCGGTCAGGCGCTGACCGTGTAGCTGGGGCTGAACTGGACCGGCAGCGCCGCGAGCCCCCGCATCCACACCGACGGCAGCCACACCAGCGCGTCGGGGTTGGCGGCCAGCACCACGTCCGGCAGCCGGTCCAGCAGCACTTCGATGGCGATGCGCGAGATCACCGCCCCGATCTCCGGCCCGGGGTGCGGGCAGCCGTGCTCGCCGTGCCCGAAGGACATGTGCGCGTTGTTGCCGATGGAGTCGGAGTAGGCGTCCGGCCGCACCTGCGGGTCGGTGTTGGCGGCGGCGAAGCCGAGCACCAGCATGTCCCCGGTGTGGATGCGCTGTCCGCCGAGCTCGGTCTCCCGGGAGGCGAAGCGGCCGATGAAGTTCTGGGTGGGGGTGTCCTCCCAGAGCACTTCGTTGAGCGCCTGCCCGACGGACCGCCTGCCGCCGGAGAGGGTCACGGCGAACCGCTCGTCGGTGAGCATCAGCCGGATCGCGTTGCCGATCCAGTAGGCGACGGGCTGCTGCGCGGCGGTGAGCACCACCAGCAGGTCCTGCAGGATCTCTTCTTCGGTCATGCCCGCCGGGTGCACCAGCAGCCGGGACGGCAGGTCGGCGCCGGGGTTCTCCTGCTTGCGCTTGACGAGCCGCTGCATCCGCTCCTGGATGCGCTGGTAGGCGCCGACGCCGTCGTCGCTGGCGACGGTGTCGGTGAGGTCCTGCATGAGCGCCCCGGCCTCGTCGTCGCCGAGGCCGAACAGCCGGGCCATGACGCGCAGCGGCATCGGGTGCGCGAACTGGGCCATCAGGTCGGCTTCGCCGCCGCCCGCGAAGGCGTCGATGAGTTCGTCGGCGATCTGCTCGCAGATGGTGCGCAGCTCGAACTGGTCGACGGCTTCGAGGCATTCGCCGATGGCGCCGGTGCGGCGGCGGTGCTCGTCGCCCTCGGTGAACATCAGCGAGGGCTGGTAGCCGACGAACGCCATCAGGCCCCAGTTCTCCGGCACCTTGTCCCAGGCGTTCCAGCGCCGGGTGTCGCGGGCGAACAGTTCGGGGTTGTTCTCCACCTGGTGGATTTCGCGGTAGCCGAGCACGAGCCACGCGGGCACGTCGCCTTCGAGGCGCACGGGCGCGACGGGCCCGTAGTCGTTGCGCATCTGCCGGTACAGCTGCGACGGGTTCTGCTGGAACCGGGGTCCGTGCAGGGCGATGGGTTCGCGCCCGACCGGGCAGCCGCTGGGGCTGGGGTCGGTCGTGGGCCAGATGTCTGGGTCGGTCATGGGATTGAAGCTCCCGGGTTTCCGTTCGGACAGGGAGTGGCCTGATCTCCGGTGCACGACCGGGCCTGGTCCGGTCGGTCGAGGTCGGATCACCGGATGTCGTCAGGTGACGTCGGCCCGGCTCGGCTCGCACGGCGGTCGGCCGTTGCCGACGACGGATGACGGCATCCTCGGTCTTGCCGCGGCCGGTGGACGTCGGCGATCCACCGGTCGCGTCGGTTCAGGCGGGGACGGCGCGGCTCGGGCCGGGGCCGCGCCCCTGCTGCGGCGCCTTCGGACTCCACCGGGACGCCCCCGCCCCGCCGGTGCGGTGGGCACCGCGAGCCGGCGGGAGGGGCACGACCGGGCCGTGACCGGCGGGCCGCCGCCGGTACGGCCCTGCCGAGGCCTCGGTGCACCGCGTTCCGCGCGGCACGCCGGTTCGGTGCGGCGCGGCGCGGTGCGACCGGCCGGGTTCGGCCGGTGTCATGGCCGGGCCCCCGCGGGGGCGGTGGCCAGGGCGTAGAGGTGGTTGACCAGTTCGATCAGCACCTTCTTGCTGGAGGCCCGGTCCCGCGCGTCGCAGTCGATCAGCGGGATGTGCGGAGGCAGCGACAGCGCGTCGCGCACCGCTTCGAGCTCGTGGTCCTGCTCCCCGAAGTTGTTGCGCGCCACGATGAACGGCATCCCGTGGTGCTCCAGCCGGTCGATCGCGTACCAGGAGTCCTCCAGCCGCCGGGTGTCGACGAGCACGACGGCCCCCAGCGTTCCGGAGAACAACCGGTCCCACAGGAACCAGAACCGCTGCTGCCCGGGGGCGCCGAACAGGTACAGCACCCGTTCGGCGTCCAGGCTGATGCGGCCGAAGTCGAACGCGACCGTGGTGGTGGTCTTGTCCCGCACCGCGGTGGAGTCGTCGATGCCCAGGCTCGCCTGGGTCATGGTCTCCTCGGTGCTCAGCGGCCGGATCTCGCTGACCGAGCGCACCATGGTGGTCTTGCCGACCCCGAAGCCGCCGACGATGACGATCTTGAGCCCGTCGCTGGCGGTGCTGCGCAGCGGCCGGCTCGTGGGGTCAGAGGTTGTGGAGTCCAACGAGAACCTGCTTCAAGACGTCGGGATCGGGGAGTTGCGCCTGCTTGCGGTTCGCCGGCGCGGAACTGGGATGGCGGGCGGTGATCCGGTTGGTGTCGAGCAGGTCGCAGAGCAGGATCTTCACCACTCCGACGGGCATGCTCAGGTGGGAGGAGATCTCCACGACCGCCATCGGCTGCTTGCACATCTGCAGGATGCGGATGTGCTCGGACTGCATGCCGGGAGTCGGGTCGCACTCGCTGACGATGAGCGTGACCAGGTCCAGCGACTCTTCGTTCGCGCTGCTGCGTCCCCCGGTCACGGTGTAGAGCCGGTCCGGATCTTCGTTGTGGAGGGGCCGCCAGCTCATGACAACCCGCTCGGCTGGGCCTGGCGCGGCGGAGCGCTGAGGTAGTCGCCGATCTGCTCGACGAGCTCGTTCATGTTGTGCCCGATGACGCCGACGTCGGCTTCCTCGTCGGCGAGCACGGCGAGGTGCGCGCCTTCACCGGCTTCGACGATGAACAGCAGGCCGCCGTGGAACTCGGTCATGGACTGCCGGACGCCGCCGCTGCCATCGCCGAATTCGACGGAGGCGCCGTAGGAGAGGCTCTGGATGCCGGAGGCGATCGCGGAGAGCTGGTCGGCCTGGTCGTTGCTGAGACCGGGGGAGTGGCAGACCTTCAGGCCGTCCTTGGACAGCACGAGCGCGTGCTTGGCCCCTGGAGTGCGTCCCAGCAGGTTCTCCAGCAACCAGTCGAGGTTGTGGTCGTTGTTCATCGAGATGTCGGGGTTCTCGGCGTGGCCGGTCGCCCCTGCCTCCATTCCTTCTGTCGTCGTCGGTTCGGTCAGCGCGCGTCGTCGGACTGCGAGCCGTCGCTGGGCCGGCTCGCTTGCCGGAACGCGCCGAACCGGGCGCCCGCGTTCGGCCGGGGCCGGGTCGGGGCGGGTTTCTGGGGGGTCTCGTCCTCGGGTCCTGCCGCGAGGGACGGTGCCGCGGCCGCGAGCGTTTCGCCGCGGCGGCGCTTGGGCAGGTTCTGCACGGTCGGCTCCCGTCGGTCGGCGGTGTCGGCGGTGCGGGTGCCCGAGCCGACGTCCTGCCGCGGCAGGGTGCCGGTGGCGGTGGTGGTGCCGCCGCTGGGCACGGAGCTCAGCTGCGCGGGCTGCTGGGTGACGCCGACGCTGCGGCTGGGCAGCGTGATCTCCTCCTGCTTGCGCGGCTGGGTGATCAGCTTGCGCGGGATCATCACGACGACCCCGGTGCCGCCGCGCGAGGACGGGCGGAACGAGACGGTGAGCCCGTGCTTCCGGGCGAGGCAGCCGACGACGGCGAGGCCGAGGCGGGTGCCGTTGAGCTTGGTGAGGTCGAGCGGTTCGGAGCCGACGGCGTGCACGGCGCGCTTCATCGCCGCTTCGCTCATCACGAGGCCGCCGTCCTCGATGGTGACGATGACGCCGGAGTGCACCTCTTCGACGTAGACGTGCGCGAGTTCGGACGGCGGGGAGAAGCTGGTGGCGTTGTCCATCAGCTCGGCCAGCGCGTGCATGACGCCTTCGGCGGCGTACCCGACGATGGCGATGGTGCTGGTCGAGTGCAGCCGGACCCGCTTGTAGGCGGCGATGCGGCCGACCGAGCCGCGCAGGATGCTCTCCATCTTGATGGGCTTGGTCCAGCGGCGGCCGGAGCGGGCGCCGGTGAGGACCGCGATGCTGTCGGCGAGGCGACCGGCCTGCGCGGTGGTGTGGTCGAGTTCGAGCAGGTCGCCGAGCACGGATTCGTCGTGCCGCTCCTCCATCTCGCGGAGGCTGGCGAGCATGTTCGTGGACAGCGCCTGCATCCGGCCCGCGGCGTTGGCGCACGCGAGCATCGCGGCGGCGCGGGAGCGCTCCCCGTTGCCGATCTCCTGGCCGAGGGCGCGCAGGATGCGCTGGTGGGTGGGGTTGCGGGGGTGGTCGATCTCGCTGAGCGCGGTGTCCACCGACGATCCGGAGCGCAGCCGGGTGACCAGCGCGGGCAGCGTCTCATCGGCGAGCTTGGCGGTGGCGCCGTCGGCCTTCTCCGCGCGGGTGCGGTAGAAGTTCGCGTTCTGCATGCCCCAGCTGGCCATGGCGCACGCGATGCTGATGACGGCGGCGGCGATGCCGGTGCTCCAGGCGATCGGCAGCCGCGCGGATTCCGGGCTCGCTAACGCGACCCAGGTGCTCAGCCCAGCGGTGACGACCCCGGAGATCAGCAGTACCAGCAGGGATCGGGCCAGGTGGCGGCGCTTGGCCGCGGATTGGGTGTAGGTGGGTGCTGACATCAATCAGGTCCTCGTCGCGGTCGGTGGCTCTGGCCTGCGCACCGCGGGCCCTCGGCGGTGCGGTGGGGGAGCGCAGCGCGGGTGGCGAGCCGGGTTCGCCCCCGGCAGCCCCTGGTCCGGCTTGCTCGGTGAAATCCCGCGGATCTCCCCTGGGCTCGCGATGCTACTCACTCTCCGGGGCGTGAAAACACCGGTAGGTGATCTCCGCTGGTGGAGTGCGTGTCCGAGCCGCGGTGTGCCTGGTCGGGGCGGGTTCTGGTCGGTCGGATTCGTCGTTCGGGCCTTTTCGGTTCCGTTTTCGGGGTTCAGCCGATCCACGGTTCTGCTATCCGTTCGTACGTTCCGTCGTGCGTCCGCAGGTGCAGCCACTGGTTCACGAACTCCTGGAAGTCCACGTCGCCGCGCGGCAGCGCATAGGCCTTCTCGGCGAAGGTGAACGGGCGGTCGGGGTGCACCGCGCACAGTTCGGGGTGTTGCCTGGCCTGCCATTTGGTCTCGGAACCATCAGTGATCATGAGATCGGCTCGGCCGTTGCGGATCTGTTCGAAAATCGTGTTGTTGTCGGGGTGCGGCACGATCTCCGCGCGGTGCAACTTCTCGCGGGCGAACTTTTCGTTGGTCCCGCCCGGGTTCACGACCACGCGAACTCCGGGCCGGTCGATCTGCTCGGTCGTCTGGAATCGCGCCGCGTTCTCGCAGCGGGTGATCGGAGTTTTGCCGTCGACCGCGTACGGCTCGGTGAAGAACACCTCGCGGGCGCGGTCCAGGGTGATGGAGACGCCGCCGACCGCGATGTCGCACCGCTGCCGGAAGTCCTCGTTCAGCGTCGACCAGGTGGTGCCGACGAAGGTGGCGCGCACGTGCAGCGATGCGGCCAGGTCGCGCGCCATGTCGACGTCGATGCCGCTCCAGCCGCCGGCCTCGTCCCGGTAGGTGAAGGGCCGGTAGTCGCCGGTGCTGCACACCCGCAGCTCGCCGCGCTCGGCGACCTCGTCCAACCTGGACCGGTCCGATGTGGACCGGACCGCGCCGGGCGTGGGGGCGGCGTTCTCCGGCGCACCGCCCGAATCCGCACCGCCCGAATCCGCGCAGCCCGCGCCGAAAGCGCCGGTCAGCGCCACCAATGCGATGGCGGACGCCGATTTTCTCCACCCCATGCAAGCCCTCCTGGCGGTCGTGCCCGTGCGGCTCGTGCGGGGAGACTATCGGAATCACTGCCCCATTCGTCCACCAAGATCGGTCCAGTGGGTCGTTCACCGGTTGCTCCACTTCCCGCAACCGGTGCGTCCCATCGCGTTCCTACCGCGGTAGGCGGTCCAGGAAATCGCGCCACACCCGGAAGTTGAAACTGAGACGATCACCGGCCGGGTCCTTGGAATCCCTGATGTCGATCCCGTGCCCGGTGATCCGCGCCTCGACGCAATTGTTGTTGTGCGGGCCGCTGTAGCTGCTCGTGAACCAGCCGGTGTCGCGGTCGCCGCTCATCGCTTGAGCCGGCCTAAGAATCCCCGCCACGCATCAGCGCCGAAGCTGAGGTGTCCGGCTTCTCGATCCTTGGAGTCGCGGATGTCGATGCGCCCAGCGATGATCCGCGCCTCGACGCAGCTGTTGTTGTGCGGGCCGCTGTAGCTGCTCGTGAACCAACCGGACGCGGCATGGTCAGTGCTCATCGTGAAGTTCCTCCGCTCGTGCCCTGATGAAGTTCTGCGACTCCGTCGGCCCGAGAGCGACGGCCCGGAGCTGGTCGAAAGCGCGGATGCAGAACTGGACGTCTTCGTCATCGGTGATGTACACGCCGCCGCCCACCAAGGTTGGCTGGTGCACGATGTCTGAGGCAAGCCCGTCGAACCGGAGCAATTCCAGTGGAGCTCCGAGCAATGGATGGTCCATGATGGACAGAGGGGCTACCTGGATCACCAGGTGCGGAAGCCTCTCGGTCAGGTCGATCAGGTGCGCGAGCTGCTCGTGCAGGATCTTCGGCGAACCGATGGGGCGACGCAGCGCGGCCTCGCCGACCACGAACCACAGGTGCGGGGGACGTTCGCGGGTCAGCAGCAGTTGCCGCGTCAGGCGGAAGCTGACCCGTTCTTCGGCGTCCTCCTCGCTCGTTCCCAGTGCTTCAGCCCGGTTCACCCGCATCATCGCCCGGATGTAGTCCTCGGTCTGGAGGAGTCCTGGGATGAGTTCGCTGTCCGAGTAGTAGATCTCGGTCGCGTCCTGCTCGTGGTCGCTGAGCCTGCGGAACGCTCCCGGCAGGTTGTCGGAGTACGTCCGGCGCGGCAGCCGTTGCCGGGCGGCCTTCGCCAGTTCGGCGATCTGCGCGCGGCGTTCGTCAGGGGCGCCGTAGTGCCGCAGCAGCGCGTCCAGTTCCAGCATCTTGATCGAGCGTTGTCCGCGTTCGAGCCTGCTGACCAGGCTGGTGTCGCATTCGATGACCTCGGCTGCGTCCTTCTGGCTGAGTCCGGCGGCGACCCGCAGGTCGCGGAGTTCCGCGCCGAGCTGCCTGCGTCCGATCGTCGCGCGCGTCGATCCCATCGACCCGTCCTTCCCGGTGAAAGCGAAAGATCACCCAACGGAGACCTAGGTGAGTCACCTATGACTATTTACTATCGGTGCTCTGATCGGCACGGAGAGTGTTCGATCGTTCGCAGCCTAAACCTCGCAGAAGGACGTGATCCCAGTGCGTGCCTGCTACTCGCTCATGCAGCTCACCAGCCCGGAAGAGGGCCTGGACGTGCTCGTCGAGCACGACGTCGACCCGGCGTCGGGCGACGTGACCGCACTGCTGGAAGGGCTCCAGGTGTGGGCGGTGCGCGAGCTGATCGCGCAGCACTGCCCGTTCGGGCTCTACGTCGCCGAGTTCGCCACCTACGACGCCGACGGCGCGCAGCAGGCGTTCCTCCGCGAGCTCTCCCTGATCTGGGACGGCACCGAACTCCTCGCCGTGCACATCAACCACGGCCCGTCCCCGGCGAGGTCCCTCGGCGCGGTCATCTCCGGGTGAACGGCCCACCGGCCCGGCGCGGCGGGGCGAACGGGCCGGTCACCCGGTGACGTTCCGGCAGGGAGCGGGGCGCGTCAGGGGCGGCTCTCCCGCCAGCGGTTCGTGATCGGCAGGCGCCGGTCCCGGCCGAACGCCTTCAGCGTGATCTTGGTGCCCGGCGGGTACTGACGGCGCTTGTACTCCGCCCGGTCCACCATCCGGATCACCCGCTCCACCAGGTCCGCGTCGAACCCGTCCGCCACCAGGTCCGAGTAGTCCCGGTCGCCCTCCACGTAGCCGTCCAGCACCGCGTCCAGCACGTCGTACGGCGGCAGCGAGTCCTGGTCGGTCTGGTCCGGGCGCAGCTCCGCCGACGGTTCCTTGCTGATCGAGTTCTCCGGGATCGGCGGCACCTCGCCCCGCTTCTCCGCCTCCGCGTTGCGCCACTTCGCCAGCTCCCACACCACCGTCTTCGGCACGTCCTTGATCGGCGCGAAACCGCCCACCGCATCGCCGTAGATCGTGGAGTAGCCGACCGCCAGCTCCGTCTTGTTCCCCGGCGCCAGCACCAGGTGCCCGTGCTGGTTCGACATCGCCATCAACGTGACGCCCCGGCAGCGGGCCTGCACGTTCTCCTCCGCCAGCCCCGTCAACCCCAGCGGGCCCACGAACGCCGACACCATGTCCGCCACCGCGATCTCCTGGAAGTGGCAGCCCAACCGGCGCGCCAGCTCCGCCGCGTCCGACCGCGAGTGCTCCGAGGAGTACTCCGACGGCATCGCCACCCCGTGCAGCGCGTCCGGCCCCAGCGCGTCCGCCGCCAGCGCCGCGCACAGCGCCGAGTCGATCCCACCGGAGAAGCCGAACGTCACCGCGCCGAACCCGTTCTTGTGCACGTAGTCCCGCAATCCGGTGACCAGCGCCGACCAGATCTCGGCGAGCTCCGGCAGCGGCTCGGCCGGGGGAGGCGCGGGCAGCGGCTCGTACGGCGCCAGCGGCTCCGGCTGCAGCACCGTGCGCGTCACGTCGAACGCGGGCAGCCGCAACCGGCCCTCCGGCTCCGGCACCGTCGTCGACGTGTGCCCGCCCGCGGGCAGGTCCACGTCCAGCACCAGCAGGTGCTCGGTGAACTGCGGCGCGCGCGCCAGCAGCTCGCCGTCGACGCCCACCACCATCGAATCGCCGTCGAAGACCAGGTCGTCCTGCGCGCCCACCATGTTCACGTAGGCGATCGGCGCCCCCGCCTCCGCGGCCCGGCGGGCCACCAGCGGCATCCGCACGTCGTCCTTCGAGCGCTCGTACGGCGAGGAGTTCACGCACACCACCAGGTCCACGCCCACCTCGCCGAGCGCGGCCACCGGGCCGCCGTTCTGCCAGATGTCCTCGCAGATCACCAGGCCCACGTCCAGCCCGTGCAGCTTCACGATCGGCAGGTCGAAGCCCGGCGCGAAGTAGCGGGCCTCGTCGAACACGCCGTAGTTCGGCAGGTGGTACTTGTCGTAGGTCGCCACCACCTCGCCGCCGTAGAGCAGCGACGCCGAGTTCCGCAGGCCCTCGTCATCCCGGTCCAGGTGCCCCACCACGACCAGCGCGTCCCCGCACCCGGCCTCCCGCAGGTTCACCGCCAGCGCGTCCACCGCCGCCCGGTTCGCCGCCGCGAACGACTTGCGCAGCGCCAAGTCCTCCACCGGGTACCCGGCGAGGACCGTCTCCGGGAAGGCCACCACGTGGGCGCCCTCCTGGACCGCTGTGCGCGTCCAATCGAGGACCATGGCCGTGTTCCCGGCGATGTCCCCGACCGTCGCGTTGACCTGGGCTAGAGCGAGACGCAACTGCGGCATGAACGTCATCTTCGCGCACCCGGTGGAGCTGGACCCACCGCCCGTGACGAACTCGACTCCGAACGCGTGACACCATCCCCTGAATGAGTCGCCTGCTGACCGCCATCTGCGCGCTGTTGCTGCTCAGCGGTGCCGCCGCCTGCTCCACCACGCCGAGCGCCCCCGTGCTGGAGCCGCACGCCGAACGCAGCGGCCCCGCCGGACCCGTGCCCGCCGGGCTGGAGCGGTACTACGGCCAGCAGCTCGACTGGGGCCCGTGCGCCGACTACGCGACCAGCAGCGCCGACCGCAACGCCTTCCAGGACCGCACCCTCGAATGCGCCCGGTTGCAGGTGCCGCTCGACTACGCCCACCCCGACGGCAAGCAGATCAGCATCGGGGTGCTGCGCAAGCCCGCCACCGAGCCCGACCAGCGGATCGGCTCGCTGCTGATGAACCCCGGCGGGCCCGGCGCCTCCGGGATGAGCGCCGCGGCGAGCCTCGGCCCCGCGCTGCAGAACACCGAACTCGGCACCCGCTTCGACCAGGTCGGCTTCGACCCGCGCGGCATCGGCGCCAGCGAACCCGCCGTCCGCTGCCTCACCGACCAGGAGTGGGACGCCGACCGGCTCGACTCCGACGACGACCCCTCGCCCGAGGGCACCGCCGAGACCGAACGGGAAGTCCGCGAGTACTCCGGCAAGTGCGCGCAGCGCACCGGCACCGACGTGCTCGCCCGGGTCGGCACCAGCGACGTGGTGCAGGACGTGGACGTGCTGCGCTCCGCGCTCGGCGACCCGAAGCTCACCTACCTCGGCTACTCCTACGGCACCCGCATCGGCTCCGCCTACGCCGAGCGCTACCCCGGCAACGTGCGCGCCATGATCCTCGACGGCGCCATCGACCCGAACCAGGACGCCATCGACGAGCAGGTGCAGCAGGGCGCCGGGTTCCAGCAGGCCTTCGACTCGTTCGCCCGCTGGTGCACCGAACGCCGCGACTGCGCCCTCGGTCCCGACCCGTCCCGGGCCACCGCGAACTTCCAGCGGCTCGCCCGACCGCTGCTGGCGGAACCGGTCGCCGCCGGGGACCGGAAGCTGTCCTACACCGACGCCACCACCGCCGTCATCCAGGCGCTGTACGCGCAGAACATGTGGCCCGCGCTCAACACCGGCCTCGAAGAGCTCGCCCAGGGCCGCGGCACCCTGCTGCTGACCCTCGCCGACTCCTACTACGGGCGCGACGCCGACGGCACCTACAGCAACATCACCGACGCGTTCAACGCGGTGCGCTGCGTCGACGACAAGCGCGTCACCGACCGCGAGGTGCTGCGCGAAGCCGACCGCCGCTACCGCGAAGCGGCCCCGTTCCTCGACGACGGGATGCCCGCCAACAGCGCGATGGACATGTGCTCCTTCTGGCCCGTGCCCGTCACCGGCGACACCGAACAGCCCCGGGTGAGCGGGCTGCCGCCGCTGCTGGTCATCTCCACCACCGGCGACCCCGCCACGCCCTACGACGCGGGCGTGCGCCTCGCCGAAGCGCTGCGCGCCCGGCTCCTCACCTTCGAAGGCACCCAGCACACCGCGTTCCTGCAGGGCACCAGCTGCGTCGACCAGGCCGGGATCGACTACCTCACCGACCTCGAACTGCCCGCCGAAGGCACCCGCTGCACGTGATCACCACCACCGGCGTCCCGCGGACCGGACGGTAACCAGGACTCAACACGCACGGTCCCGCACCGCGCCCGGCGCAGGAATTAGGCTGCGGGCATGAACCGCCAGCAGGAGTTCGTGCTCCGCACCCTGGAGGAACGTGACATCCGCTTCGTGCGGCTGTGGTTCACCGACGTCCTCGGCATCCTCAAATCGGTGGCGATCTCGCCCGCCGAGCTCGAAGGGGCCTTCAGCGAGGGCATCGGGTTCGACGGCTCCGCCATCGAAGGGTTCTCGCGCATCTACGAGTCGGACATGATCGCCAAGCCGGACCCGGCGACCTTCCAGGTGCTGCCCTGGGAGACGCCGGACGGCGAGCACTACTCGGCCCGCATGTTCTGCGACATCGCCATGCCCGACGGATCCCCGTGCTGGGCCGATCCGCGGCACGTGCTGCGCCGCACCCTGTCCAAGGCCACCGAAGCCGGCTTCACCTGCTACGTGCACCCCGAGATCGAGTTCTTCCTGCTGAAGAACCTGCCCACCACCGGCGTCGAACCCGAGCCCGCCGACTCCGGCGGTTACTTCGACCAGGCCAGCCACGACGCGGCCCCGCACTTCCGGCGCAACGCCATCGAAACGCTCGAGGCGATGGGCATCTCCGTCGAGTTCAGCCACCACGAGGGCGCCCCCGGCCAGCAGGAGATCGACCTGCGCTACGCCGACGCCCTCACCATGGCCGACAACGTGATGACCTTCCGGTACACCGTCAAGGAGGTCGCGCTCATGCAGGGCGTGCACGCCTCCTTCATGCCGAAGCCGTTCACCGCGCAGCCCGGCTCCGGGATGCACACCCACTTCAGCCTGTTCGAAGGCGACCAGAACGCCTTCTACCACCCGGAGAACCCCTACGAGCTCTCCGACACCGGGCGCGCGTTCGTCGCGGGCATCCTCACCCACGCGCGCGAGATCAGCGCCGTCACCAACCAGTGGGTGAACTCCTACAAGCGGCTCATCGTCGGCGGCGAAGCACCGACCGCCGTGTGCTGGGGGCACGCGAACCGCTCCGCGCTGGTGCGGGTGCCGATGTACTCGCCCGGCAAGTCCTCCTCGCGGCGCGTCGAGGTCCGCAGCCTCGATTCGGCCTGCAACCCGTACCTGGCCTACGCGGTGATCCTCGCCGCCGGCCTGCGCGGCATCGAGAAGGGCTACGAGCTGCCGCCCGCCACCGAGGACGACGTGTGGTCGTTGACCGAGGGCGAGCGCAAGGCCGCCGGGTACGCCAGCCTCCCGCAGAACCTCAACGACGCGCTCACCGAGATGGAGACGTCCGAGCTGGTCGCCGAAACCCTCGGCGAGCACGTCTTCGACTTCTTCCTCCGCAACAAGCGCAACGAGTGGGACGGGTACCGCAGCCGCGTCACGCCCTACGAGCTGCAGAGCCTGATGCCGATGCTGTGACCGGCGCCGGACCCCCTGTGACCGGACTCAAGCCGATCTCGTGGGGTCAGGCCGTGGGCAGCCGGAGGGCGGGGCGATAGGTTCGCCCCCGTGACTGATTCGCAGGCGCAGCCCGAGCCCTCCGGCGCCCCCGACGCCGAAGCCACCGCCGACCTGTTGGAGCACCGGACCGACGAACCGGAGTGGCCGGCCGAGCACCACGACGACCGCGACGGCGGAGCCCCCGAAGCCGCTGGTGGCACGGACTTCGACGCCGAGCAGGCCACCCTGATCGGCTGCACCGTCGCCGGACCCGGCCAGCTGCCCGCGGCCCGGGTGCTGCGCGAATCGTTCCTGCAGCACCACCCCGGCGCCCGCTTCGTGGTGCTGCCCGTCGGTGGTGCCGCGCCCGGCGGCGACGTGGTCACGCCCGGGCGGATCGGCGTCGACGACGACGAGTTCGCCCGCCTCGCCGTCGCCTGCACCGGTGACCAGCTCCGCGCCGTGCTCCGGCCCCGGCTGCTGCAGCACCTGCTGGCGACCGGCGCGACGGTGCTCTACCTCGAACCGTCGGTGCAGATCTTCAACGAGTTCGACGACCTGCTGCGCGAACTCACCCCCGACCGGCCGGTGGCGCTGGTGCCGCGCGTGCTGCGCACCCTCTACGCCGACGGGTTCCGGCCCAGCGCCACCGACCTCGTCGAATCCGGGCCGTTCGACCCGAGCGTGCTCGGCGTGCGGCCCGGTGGCGAGGACTTCCTCACCGCGTGGGCCGAGCAGGTCCGCGCCGATCCGAGCGTCGGGATGCTCCTGGACGGCGCGCCCGCGCTCGTCGACCACCACGTGCTGCGCGATCCGGGCGTCGGGCTGTCGGTGTGGAACGCGGCGCAGCGCGAACTCATCCCCACCGGCGACGGCGGGCACGCGGTGGACGGCGCGCTGCTGCGCAGCATCCACTTCGACGGGTTCCAGCCGCAGCGGCCGTGGCTGCTGTCCACCCACTACGCCGACCGGCCGCGGGTGCTGCTGTCCGAGCACCCGGTGCTCGCCGGGCTGTGCGCCGCCTACCGCAACGCGCTCGTCGAAGCCGGCTACACCCGCGAGCAGCCGCACCCCTACGACGCGCTGCCCGACGGCACTCCGCTGCCCGACGCGCTGCGCCGCGACTACCTCGACGCCTGGCAGCGCGGCACCGCCCCCGCCAGCCCGTTCGCGCCCGGCGGCGGACCCGCCGACTTCCTCGGCTGGGCCTGCGAACCCGCCGACGACCGGCAGCGCGCCGCGGGCGGTTCCCGGTGGACCGCCGCGGTGTGGGCCGACGACCCGGTGCTGCGCGCCGACCACCCCGATCCGTTCGGCGCGGACGCCGCCGGGTTCCGCGAGTGGTGCGCCGGTGTCGGCGTCGCCAGCGGGCGGGTGCCCGCCGCGGCCCTCGGCGACCGCGGCGACGGCGCGCGCTCCACGCTCGTCGACCAGCTCGGCGTCGCCGTCCTCGGGACCGGTCGCACCGCCGACCTGGTCCGCGCGGCCGTGCGCGCCTCCGGGCTGCCCTCGGCGGACACGCCGTACTACCCGGTGGTGCTGCGCTGCGAACCCGGGCTCGCCGTGCCGACCGGGCGACACCTGATCGACGTGCAGCCGGACGGCACCGACCCGGGCGATGCCGTCGAGGCCTGGGTGCTCTCCGAAGCCGCCCGCCAAGCCGCGCGCCGGGCCGGTGGGCCCACCACCCGCGTCGTCGCGCTCCCGCTGCTCGACCCCGGCCCGGTGGACCTGCCCACCCGCAAGGCCGCGCGCGCCCGCCACGGGCTGTCCGAGGAATTCGTCATCGGCGCGTTCGCCGACCACTCCGACGAACGCCGGGACAACGTGCTGGGCCTGGTCACCGCGTTCTTCGCGGCCTTCCCGGAACGGGAGGACGCGCACCTGCTCATCGCCGTCACCGGCGCCGCCGCGCACCCGGAGGCCGCCGAACGGCTCCGCCTCGCCACCGCCGCCGATCCCCGGGTGCACCTCGTCGAGGACGAGATGGACACCGACGGGCTGCTCGCCGCGGCTGACTGCGTCGCCTCGCTGCACCGGCCCGCGGGCGGCGACCGGTACGCGCTGCGGCTGCTGGAAGTCGCCGCGCACGGGGTGCCGGTGCTGGCCGCCGACCACGGCGCCGTCACCGAACTCCTCGGGTCCGCGGGCGCGACCCTGGTGCCCTGCCAGGGCCAGGGCGAACCGGACGTGGAAGCCGCCGCCGACGCGCTGCGCACCGCCGCCGACGATCCCGCGGCCATCACGGCCGCCGGACAGCGCGCCCGCGACCACCTGCTCGCCCAGCACAGCGTCAACCACGCCGCCGAGCGGCTCCGCGGGCACGTCGAGCACGCCTACCGGAACTGGCGCACCAAGTGGGCCAAGGACCGGCACGGCGACCTCGACGACCCGCTGCACCCGCTGCTGGTCGCCCGGCACGCCCTGCACCGGGCGCCGGACGTCGGCGCGGGCGGCCGGAACTCGGTCGCGCCCGCGCTGCGCAAGGCGGTGCTGCGGGTGCTCAGCCATTACGACGACCACATCCGCGACGTGCTGCGCTCGATGGTCGACGGCGTCGAGCAGACCGCGGCGGAGCTGCTGCGCCGCCAGTACGACGCCGACGGGGGAGGGGAGGAGCTGGACCAGTTCCGCACCGAGCTCGGCCGCGTCGACCAGCGCCACGACCAGCTCGACGAACGCCTCACCAGCATCGACGACGGCATGGTGCGGGCCCGCGCGGACCTCGCCGACCAGCACCGCAGGCTCCGCGCGCTGGAGGGCGGTTCCACCGGCGGCGCCGGCGGGCAGGACGACCTGGTGGCGCAGCGCCTCGACAGCCTCACCACCGCGGTCGAACGCACCCTGGACCGGATCGACGTGCTGGAGAAGGAACGCGAAGCCGCCAGGGAACAGGAGCTGGAGACCACGCTGCGCTCCGCGACCAGCGACGCGGCCTACGCGCTGCACCGCACCGACGTGCTGCAGCGCATCCTGCTGCGCGAGCACGAGCGCAACACCGGTGCCGCCGACGGCACCAGCACCCCGGTGCTCTGCGACGCGGGCCTGCTGCGGCTGCCCTCGGACGACAGCCTGATGCTGCCGTGGCTGTCCTCGCACGCGACCTGGGACGCGGAGACCTCGGCGCTGATCGATTCGCTGCTCGAACCGGACGGGGTGTTCCTCGACGTCGGCGCCTACGTCGGCTACCAGGCGGTGCGGGTGCTGAGCAGGCTCGGCAACAGCGGCGCCGTGATCGCCGTCGAACCCAGCGCGGCCGGTCGGGCGCTGCTGCAGCGCAACGTCGAGGTGAACGTGCCCGCGGCCTGGGGCCAGCGCCTCATCACCGTCGAAGCCGCCGCGTGGGACGCGCCGGGTGAGCTGACCGCCGAACCCTCCCTGGCCGGCGGTGTCGTGGTGCGCCCGGTCGAGGAGTCCGACCCGGCCGAGGACCGGGTGCCCGGCGTCCGGCTGGACAAGGAGCTCGAAGGCACCGCGACGCTGCACGACATGACCCTGTCGGTGGTGCACGTCGACGTCGGCTCCCGCGTGCACCGGGTGCTCGGCGGCCTGGTCCGGCTGCTGCGGCGGGATCGTCCGTCGATCATCTGCTCGTTCACCCCGTCCGGCATCGCCGAACTCGGCGACGATCCGGCGACGGCGCTGCGCGAATTCGGGACCTGGGGTTACGAGCTCGTCCCGGTCGGCCGCACCACCGCGGTGTCGGCGTCCGAACTGCTCGAAGCGATCGAAGCCGCGAGCGCCACGAGCACGGTCAAGCTCTGGCTGCGCCCGAAGGGGAAGTCATGACTCTCCTCCGAAGGTGAATGTCAAGGGTCTGACCAGGCGATTTGACATTCACGGAGAGTGTGCGTAACTTTCTCTTCGTCGCACGGCAAGCCGGACGGAACAGGACGCAAGAGCCTGGCGGGGACGGCGAAGGTGGCGGCGCCCGGGGGTCGACCTCGGAAGCGCGCACCGAACGGGACGAGCGGGTTTGACACCGCGAAGCGGACCGGGTAACGTACGACAGTCGCTTGAGAACGAGAGGCGCTCCTTCGGGGAGCGGGTCACGGCTCAGCAGTGAAAAACTCCAGAACAGGTCGACGATTCGGCCGGCCGGGGATGCGGGAAACCGCGGAAACGCGAAAGTGACCCCCCCTGAAACGGCCGAAAACGAGCCTGCTAGAGTTTGAAACATCGCAAGAACGGAAGACGGAAGAGTGACTCCCCGGAGTTCGCGGCCCTGAGATTTGGGGTTGTGGGTGATGGTGTGGGTGTGTTCTTTGAGAACTCAACAGCGTGCCGATGATGGTGAGTGGTAAACTCATCTTGATGAATTACATGC
>NZ_JBEYUS010000089.1:0-20451 GCF_040643635.1 Saccharopolyspora sp. NPDC047091 | reverse complement strand
GGGGATCTCCTGGCAGATGCCGTGGTGGCCGGCTTGGCGGCACAGGCAGGTGCACAACGCGTCCATCGTTCCTCCTCGAGGAGTGTCGGCCTCCTGTGGCGGAGCCACCGGTGAAAACGATCCCGCAGCGAGGAAAGCGCTGAGGTTCCGCCACCCGTTCCCCCGAGCAGAACGAGCAGACCCAGCACTTCAGCCCAGCAGGGCTGGAGCCAGTTCGCGCCACTGCTCCCGGGGGACCGCGCTCCGCCGGTCCTGCGGCGAGCTGTCGGTGAGCACCTGCACGGCCACGTGGTCGGCCCCCGCGTCGTGGTGGGCGGCGACCCGTTCGGCGATGGCGTCGAGGTCGCCCCAGGCGACGAGGGCGTCGATGAGGCGGTCGCTGCCGCCGTCGGCGAAGTCGTCGTCGGTGTAGCCGAGGCGGCGGAGGTTGTTGAGGTAGTTGGGCAGCTCCAGGTAGGGGCCGGCGCCGGCGCGGCCGATCTCGCGGGCCTTGTCCGGGTCGGTTTCGAGCACGACCTTCTGCTCGGGGGCGAGCAGCGGCCCGTCGCCGAGGACTTCGCGGGCCCAGGCGGTGTGCTCGGGGGTGGTCAGGTAGGGATGCGCCCCGGCGGACCGCTCGCCGGCGAGCTGCAGCGCCTTGGGGCCGAGCGCGGCGAGCACCCGGGCCTGCACGGGCAGCGGTTCGGGCGCGGCGTCGAGCTCGTCGACGAAGGAGCGCAGCTTGCTGAACGGCTTGGTGTAGCTCTGCCCGGCCCGTTCGACGAGGGGCGCGTGGCTGGTGCCGAGCCCGACGAGCGCCCGGCCGGGAGCGACGCGGTCCACGCGCTGGTAGGCGGCGCCGATGTCGGCGGCCTCGTGCGTCCAGATGTTGATGATGCCGGTGGCGACGACGAGCTTCTTGGTCTGCTCCAGCAGGCCCTGCACGACGCGCAGGTCGCCCGGTGCCATGCCGAGCCACAGCGCTCCGTACCCGAGCGCGTCGAGTTCGGCGACGGCCTCCCGGTGCTCCGCGTTGTCGAGGTCCCAGGCGGGGGCCAGCATCCACACGCCCACGCGTCCTACGGCGACGGCCATCGTTCTCCCTCTCAAGGCTCGGTGTTCCTCGTGCGTCCCAACCACCTGCCGCGTCGACTTGTTCCTCGCCGGGTGGCGGGCTCGTCGCCCCCTGCTCACCGTCCGCCACTGCCGCCCCGTTCGAGTGAGTTCGGTGGAGCGCTGCCGGGCCCGCAGCTCGATCACCTCGAAGATCGGCTTCTGCGCGAGATGTCGCTGATCACTCCAACGGATGGCGGTTGTCCTGCGGTTGGGTCACAACGGGCAAAACCGCGATTGGTAACGTGGCGCCGTGCCTGAAGGAACCACTGCGCCCGCACGAGCTCACTCGGGCACGCGGAGCAAGCGCAAGATCAGCTGGGACGTCGTGCGGGCCGGCTGCGTCGGGTTGGTCATGCTGTACCACGCGACCTTCCTGAGCGTGTTCCTCCATCCCGAGCTGATCCCGCGCAAGATCGTCTTCCCGTACCAGGTGGGGGCCAGCCTGCTGCTGGTCATCTCCGCGTACTTCGCGTGCGTGACGATCGGGCGCGGGACGCTGCCGCGGTACTGGTGGGGCCGGATCGCGCGGTTGCTGCCGCCGTTCCTGGCCGCCGTCGTGCTGATCTACCTGGTGCTGCAGCTGCTGCCGATCGAGGGCTGGTTCGCGCCGACCGGGGAGGACCTGGCGGCGAACCTGCTGATGCTGTGGAACTGGCACCCGTCGGAGTACTTCTACATCGACGGCTCGCACTGGACGGTCCCGCTGCAGCTCATGGGCTTCAGCGCCGCGGCGGTGCTGTACTCGACGCGGTACGGGCACGGCCGCCGCTTGATCGGGGTGCTGTGGGCCGCGGTGCTCATCCCCGCCGCGCAGTGGCCGCTGCGGGTGTCCCAGCCGCCGGAGTGGTACCGGATGGTGGTGGACGGCATCGGCATGCACCGCTGGCACCTGTTCGTGGTGGGCGTGGCGATCTGGATGTGGTCGACCAAGCGCATCCGCACCCCGCACTTCGCGGTGCTGCTGGCGGCCTGCATGCTCGGTCAGGCGCTGCACAACTACGCCGAGACGCCGGAGGGCCTGGTCGCGGACTGGGGTTCGACGGTGGCGGTGTGCGTGGGCATGGTGGCGGTGGCGCTGACCGCGCGCGGGCCGGACTGGAACCGCGTGATCCCGAAGTGGGCGTGGCGACCGATCCAGTGGTTCGCGGGCATCTCCTACGGCGTGTTCCTGATGCACCAGACGCTGGGGTACGTGGTGGCGCGGCTGCTGCAGGACCTCGGGGTGGGGCCGACGTTGCAGACGTTGGCGTTCCTGGTGAACGGCGTGCTGCTGGGGTGGGCGTTGACGAAGCTGGTGGAGCGCCCGACGCACAAGTGGCTGATGGCGGCCTACGACCGCTTCGCCTCCCGCCGCGCCACCCCCGAAGCCGCCTGACCCACCAGCCCGCGCACCCCACCGAACCACCCAGGTGAGTGGCCCACCCGCCCGACCACACTGGGCCAACGGGCCACTCACCTCGTGACGACGCACCCCGTCAGCACAGGTGAGTGGCCCATTCGACCGACCACACTGGGCCAACGGGCCACTCACCTCGTGATGACGCGCCCGGTCGGGACAGGTGAGTGGCCCATTCGGCCAGCGAGGGTGGGCCGGTGGGGCACTCACCTGGTGGGAGTGGGGGTGAGATCGGGAAGGGGTGGCGCCCGGTCAGGGCAGCATCGGCGGGGTCCGGGGGAGGTCGTCCGCCCGGTCGAGGGCGGTGCGGATTCGCGCGGGCGGCTGGTCGACGCCGGCCCAGCGGCGGACGGTGGCCTCCGCTTCGGCGCGCTGCTGCGGCGGCAGGGCCTCGATCTTCGAACCGTGGTTGCCACCGGGCACCAGGTACGCGTACGAGTCGCGGCTGCCGGGACCGAGCTGGAACGGTTCCGCGCTCCACGGGTCGGCCGCGCCGTTGACGAACATCAGCTCGGAGCCCTGCGATGCGACCCAGGCGGCGACGTCGGCCATCGCGCCCGGCCGGAACCGCATGTCGATCTCGCGCGGGACGAAGTTGCGCGGCTCCCCCATCGACCGGTTGTGCAACAGGTCGGCGAGCGGCTCGTCGGACACGTCGGGCCAGCCCAGCTGGGTGCCCGCCTGGTAGTAGTACGGCACGTACGGGTCCAGGCCCTGGTCGGTGTACGAGGAGAACTGCACCGTCTCGTCGAAGAAGCCCCACAGGTCGTCCAGGCTCGCGCCGGGACCGGGGATCGACGCGCAGTCCTGCACGCCGCGGTACTGCCAGAACGCGAACGGCGCGTCCACCACGACGGCGTCCAGCGCCCGGTCCGCGTCGCCGATGATCCGGTCGAAGGTCAGCCCCTCGGCGGCCGCGTAGGCGGTGAACCGGTCGCGCAGCTCGGTGCGCCGGGTCAGCGCGTCCCGCTGCACCGCGGTGAGCGCGTCGCGGCACTCGGCGTTGCCGACGGTGGCGAGGAACTCGTCGTAGCGGTCCTGGTCGTTGTCGACGTCGTTCGGCGCCACGTAGGCGATGGTCGCGTCCACGTCCTGCGGGTAGAACCGGCGGTGGTAGACGGCGGTCATGCCGCCCTTGCTGGCCCCGGTGGTCACCCAGCGGTCGTC
Organism: Saccharopolyspora sp. NPDC047091; assembly: GCF_040643635.1. Classification (NCBI taxonomy): domain Bacteria; kingdom Bacillati; phylum Actinomycetota; class Actinomycetes; order Pseudonocardiales; family Pseudonocardiaceae; genus Saccharopolyspora; species Saccharopolyspora sp. NPDC047091. The sequence goes on along the minus strand of NZ_JBEYUS010000089.1, from coordinate 16,793 downwards.
GTAGAGGCCGCGGAGCGCGTCGATGACGCGGTGCTCGTCGGTGGCGGCCTGCCAGATGTTCAGGTCCGTCCAGTCCGGGTCGCCGGGCCGGGACGGGGTGAAGAAGCGGTGCTCGATGGCGACCTGGTTGCCGTCGAGCAGCCGGGTCGGTTCGGTGCGGGCCGCTTGGGCGGGCAGCTCGTAGCCGGTGGTGTAGGCGACGGTGGGCCGGTCCTCGCCGCGGTGCAGCAGCGTGAGCCGCTGCTGGAACTCCCCGGACGACGGGTCGCGGTGGTCGGCGGGCTGGGCGTAGGTGAGGTCGAACAGCCGGAACCCGGGTTCGGTGGGCCGTTCGCCGAGCACGGTCAGCCCGGGGACCGCTTCGAGCCGATCGCGCAGGTCGTCGGCGGCGGGTGGCGCCGCCGCGGCCGGTGTTCCCGCCAGCAGCACGCATCCCGCCGCGAGCACCGACAGCCAGCCTCGGATCCGCATCCGCGCCCCCTCACACCGCGCTGATCACCGTCGGCGACCAACCTAGTGCGGATCGGGGCGGGGCGGTAGACCCGCGCGCACGGGGGATCGCCTGCACCGAGCACTCGGCGCGGCCATCAGCCCGGTAGCCCCGCGCGCACCGGGGGATCGGGTCGCGAGGACCCGACCCCGGCCGGTGGGCCGCCGGATCAGCCGCTGACGACGGCGGATTCCGCTTCGGCCTCGGCGGGCGCCGGCTTGGCGCGCTGGCGCGGGACCTCGACCTCCGGGTCCTGCTCCAGCAGGCCGCCGTGCACGACGCTCGCGGCGTAGGCGTCGGAGTCCTCGGTCAGCGCGCCCGCTTCGACGTCGCTGAGGAAGGGTTCCGCGTCGGCCATGATCTGCTGCGCGGCCCGGACCCGTCCGGCCAGGTCCTGGCGCATCCGCAGCATCGCGTCGGAGTGCTCGTCGGCGCGGCGGATGCGGCGTTCGGCTTCGGCGGTGGCTTCCAGGACGCGGCGGCGGGCCTCGTCGCGGCTGCGCTGCTCGCGTTCGGCCTGCACGCGGTTGGCCTCGTCGCGGCGGGCCGCCATGGAGATCTCGAAGTCGTTCTCCACCTGGGTGCGGCGCGCTTCGGCGTCGTGGTCGAGCTTGCGCCGGTGCGCCTCGGCTTCGCGGGCCATCCGCTGGATGTCGCGGCGGGTCTCGGCGAGCGCCTCGTTGCGCTGCGTCTCGGACTGCCTGCGCCACTGGTCGGCTTCGGCGACGAGGTTCTCGTAGCGGGCGCGCAGCTCGGCGGCGGACTGCTCGGCGCGGGCCCACTCGTGCTCGGCGGCGGCCTGCGCGGAGGACACGACCTCGTCGGCCTCGTCGTGGGCCAGCCGCACCATGCGGCGCAGCCGGTCGGACAGGCCGGCTTCGTCGACCGGCTGCTTGCAGACCTCGTCGAACTGGGCGCGCAGCGCCTCGATCTCGGATCGAGCCTGTTCCAGCTGCTGCGACAGGTCGTCGACCTGGCTGAGCGCGGCGTCCCGGTCCTCGGTGAGCATGCGCACCTCGGCATCGGTCTGCTGGATGTAGAAGCGCACCTGGGAGCGGCGGTAGCCGTACCAGACGGTGTCGAAATCGGACTTCAGCGGCACCAGTTCACGATCTTCGTTGTGGTAGCCCACGGTCTCACCCCACTGAGAATGTGTTGATCATCAGTTGTCCTGCTGGGAGCGAGCCACGCCCCGACGCGGCAATGTCCGTTCTACACCGGTGGATCACCCGTGGATGTGCTCCGCCGGGGGGAACCGGCGGAACCCGGACATCAGCACGACGACTCTGCTGGGACGACATTGCCCTGTCCGGTCACCCGGCGGGTGCTGGCGAAAAACGGATCGCTGCGGTCCATTGTTCACCCGGAACACCTATAAGATCAACTGATCGAATTCCCGAGATCGGTGGGAAAACCGACGGGAAGGCGGTGGCGCCGGAGCCGGAAGTCGTTGCGGCGTCAGCGATTTCCGCTCGGCAGCAGCACTCGGCGAAAAGTGGTTTCGATTTCGTCTCGACTCGGCACCGACTCGCGGACGATGCCCTGCAGCAGCAGCCCGCAGAATACCGCCGAAAGTGCCCTTCCGGTAACGGGATCGGTATAGGAGGTGAACAGCTCGACCAGCGCCGCGTCCCATTCGGTGCTCACGTGCGCGAGGGCCGGGCGGTGCAGCGCGGCGATGTAGAGCTCGTGCTGCACGACGGTGCGGGTGCGGTGCGGCCCGAGGTAGCGCAGCACCAGGTCACCGAGCGCGGTGGCCAGCTCGGCGCCGCCGTCGATGGCGTCGGCCCAGGCCCGCAGCTCGGCCACGTCGTCCTGCGCGGAGTGCCGCAGCGCCTCGGCGAGCAGGTCGTCGAGGGTGCGGAAGTAGTAGGTGGTGGAGCCCAACGGCACCTCGGCGGCGGCGGCCACGGCGCGGTGGGTGAGCTTCTCGATACCGCGCTCGGCGACGACGGTGATCGCCGCGCGCGCGATGCGCTCCCGCCTGGCCGGATCTTTGCGGCGCGGCGCGGACTCCGTCGTCGACATGGCCCCAGCCTGCCATGCGCGGTTCGCGGGACGTTGCGGGCCAGGTCACCCTGGCGGCATCGGCACTGGTCATCGCCCCGGGGAACGTCCGGTCGGACGCCGGGGAACCCTCGATGATGTACAGATGTACACACCCGGTGCTAGTGTCCCCCGGCAACGCAGCCGGTCCACCGAGCACCGGCCGAGAGCGACTCACCCCGGCTCCCGCCGCCCCGACACCGGCGGCCCGCGCGATCACGCGCCGCAGTTGAGACCCGTACGGACGAAGGACCAGCAGGGACACCTATGCCGAACACCGAAACGCTGTTCATCGACGGAACCTGGCAGCCCGCCGCGGCGGGCGGGGTCCGCGAGATCCGCAGCCCCGCCGACGGCACCCTCGTGACCACCGTGTCCGAGGGCGACCGCGGCGACACCGAACGCGCCGTGCAGGCCGCCCGCCGCGCCTTCGACGACGGCGCCTGGCCGGACACCTCCGCGTGGGAGCGCGGTGACCTGCTGCTGCGGGTCGCCGACATCCTGGTCCGGGACAAGGACGAGTTCGCCCGCGCCGAATCCGGCGACACCGGCAAGCGGCTGGTGGAGAGCGAATACGACATGGACGACATCGCCGCCTGCTTCCGGTACTTCGGCAAGATCGCCGGGACCGACGGCGGCAGCGTCATCGACACCGGCTCACCCGACTCGTTCAGCCGCGTGCGGTACGAACCGGTCGGCGTCTGCGGCATGATCACGCCCTGGAACTACCCGCTGTTGCAGGTCGCGTGGAAGGTGGCCCCCGCGATCGCCGCGGGTGACACCTTCGTGCTCAAGCCCAGCGAGCTCACCCCGAGCACCGCGATCCTGCTGATGCGCGCGCTCACCGAGGCCGGGCTGCCCGCCGGGGTCGGCAACCTGGTGCTGGGCACCGGTGCCGAGGTCGGTTCGGTGCTGTCCGAGCACCCCGACATCGACCTGGTGTCGTTCACCGGCGGCCTGCACACCGGCCGCAAGGTCGCCGCCGCCGCGGCCGCCACCGTCAAGAAGGTCGCCCTCGAACTCGGCGGCAAGAACCCGAACGTGGTGTTCGCCGACGCCGACTTCGACACCGCCGTGGACTACGCCCTGATGGCGGTGTTCCTGCACTCCGGCCAGGTCTGCTCCGCCGGGGCGCGGCTGATCGTGCAGGACGAGATCCACGACCGGTTCGTCGACGAGGTGGTGCGCCGCGCCGAGCGGATCCGCCTCGGCGGGCCGTTCGACACCGACGCCGAGACGGGGCCGCTGATCTCCGCCGCACACCTGGAGAAGGTGTCGGCCTACGTCGCGAAGGCCGTCGAGGAGGGCGCCGTGCTGCGCACCGGCGGCCGCCGCCCGGAGGGCGAGCAGTACCGCGACGGGCACTACTACCTGCCGACCGTGCTCGACGAGGTGCGGCAGGGCTCGTACGCCGTCGTCGAGGAGTCCTTCGGTCCGGTGCTGACCGTGGAGCGCTTCACCGACGAGGACGACGCGGTGCGCATCGCCAACGACACCCACTACGGCCTGGCGGGCGCGGTGTTCAGCTCCGACGTGAGCAAGGCGCAGCGCGTCGCGCACCGGCTCCGCCACGGCACCGTGTGGATCAACGACTTCCACCCGTACCTGCCCCAGGCCGAATGGGGCGGGTTCAAGCAATCCGGCGTGGGCCGCGAACTCGGCCGCGCCGGGCTGGGCGAGTACCAGGAGGCCAAGCACATCCACCAGAACCTGCGCCCGACCCCGCCGCGGTGGTTCGACGGCCGCTGACCGGGCGGGCCAGGACACGTCACGTCCTACTTGATCTGCGCAAAACGACCACCCGCCGCTCTCCCCCCGCCCTCCCGCGGGGGGGCGAGCGCGGGAAAGGAGTTTCGGGCATGAGCGCGCCCTCCGGTGACGCCGAGCTCAGCGAGTTCGGCTACACCAACAAATTGAAGAGAACCCTCGGTTCGTTCCACACGTTCGCCGCGGGAATCAGCTACATCTCGGTGCTGACCGGCACCTTCCAGCTGTCGTACTTCGGGTTGTCCTTCGGCGGCCCCGCCTACTGGTGGTCCTGGCCGATGGTCTTCCTCGGACAGCTGATGGTGGCGTTGAGCTTCGCGGAGCTGGCTTCGCACTACCCCATCGCCGGTTCGATCTACAACTGGTCGAAGCGGCTCGGCGGCAAGCACGTCGCCTGGCTGGCGGGCTGGATGATGCTGCTGGCCTCCATCGTCTCGATCGCGGCGACCGCGCTGGCCTACCAGCACACGCTGCCGCAGATCTGGGGCGCCTTCCAGGTCATCGGCGACGGCAGCGGCAGCAGCGAGGCCGCCAACGGCGTGCTGCTGGCCACCGCGCTGATCGTGTTCACCACGCTGATCAACGCGTTCGGCGTGAAGCTGATGGCCCGGATCAACAGCGCGGGCGTCGCGATCGAGCTGATCGCCGCGGTGGTGCTGATCCTGGTGCTGGCGGTGTTCGCGACCCGCGGGCCGGACGTCGTGCTCGACACGCAGGGCACCGGCGCGGCCTACGGCGGCAGCGGCTACCTGGGCGCGTTCCTGGTCGCGGCGATCGCGTCCTCGTACGTGATGTACGGCTTCGACACCGCCTCCTCGCTCGGCGAGGAGTCCATCGATCCGCACCGCAACGCGCCGAAGGCCATCCTGCGGTCGCTGATCGCCTCGTTCGTGCTCGGCGGGCTGATCATCCTGCTGGCGCTGATGGCCGCCCGCGACCTGACCGCGCCGCAGCTCACCGAGGACGGGCTGCAGTTCGTGCTCACCGACGCGCTCGGCCCGCTGGTGGGCCGGTTGTTCCTGCTGGTGGTGTTCGTGGCGATCACGGTGTGCGTGCTGGCGGTGCACACCGCGGCGATCCGCATCGCGTTCGCGATGGCCCGGGACAACGCGCTGCCCGGCGGTTCCAAGCTGGCGCGGGTCAGCCCCCGGTTCCAGACGCCGGTGGTGCCCGCGGTCGTGATCGGCGTGCTCGCGGTGGCGCTGCTGGTGGTCAACATCGGGCAGCCGCAGATCTTCTCCGCGGTGACCAGCCTCGCGATCATCCTGATCTACATCTCGTACCTGCTGGTGACGATCCCGATGCTGGTGGCGCGGCTGCGCGGCCGGTGGTCCTCGGCGAAGCAGGAGGGGCGGTTCTCGCTGGGCCGCTGGGGCCTGCCGGTGAACGTGCTCGCCGTGCTGTGGGGCGCGGGCATGACGATCAACCTGGCCTGGCCGCGCAACGAGGTCTACAACGCCGAACCGCCGTTCCACTGGTACTTGCAGTGGAGCTCGGTGCTGTTCGTCGGCATCGCCGCTCTCGGCGGCTTCGCCTACTACTGGTTCGTCCAGCGGCACCGCATCGGCGTGCTCGCCGACCACGCGGCGGCCGCCGCCGAAGAAGACCCGAAACCGGCCTTGTCCTGAGCGGAAACGGAGCTGTGACCATGACCGAGGAATTCGACTACGTGGTCGTCGGAGGCGGCAGTGCCGGAGCAGCGGTCGCCGCGCGCCTGTCCGAGGACCCGGACACCACGGTGTGCCTGCTGGAGGCGGGGCCGTCCGACGTCGGCGACAAGGCGATCCTGGAGCTGGACCGCTGGATGGCGCTGCTGGAGTCCGGCTACGACTGGGACTACCTGGTGGAGCCGCAGGAGCAGGGCAACTCGTACATGCGCCACGCCCGCGCCCGGGTGCTCGGCGGCTGTTCCTCGCACAACTCGTGCATCGCGTTCTGGGCGCCCGCGGAGGACCTCGACGAGTGGGAGTCGCTGGGCGCCACCGGCTGGGGCGCGAAGGACGTCTTCCCGCTGTACAAGCGGTTGGAGACCAACGACGGCCCCGGTGAGCACCACGGCCGGAGCGGGCCGGTGACGATCCGCAGCGTGCCGCCGAAGGACCCGTCCGGGGCGGCGCTGCTGCAGGCCTGCGAGCAGGCGGGCATCCCGATCACCGAGTTCAACTCGGGCCGGACCGTCACGCACGGCGCGAACTGGTTCCAGATCAACGCCCGCGAGGACGGCACCCGCTCCTCGTCGTCGGTGTCCTACCTGCACCCGATCATCGGGAAGCGGCCGAACCTGGAGGTGCGCACCGAGGTGCGCGCCAAGAAGGTCGTGTTCGACGGCAAGCGCGCCACCGGCGTCGCCTACCTCGACCCGGACCTCATCCACACCCGCACGGTCCGGGCGCGGCGCGAGGTGGTGCTGTCGACCGGTGCGATCGACACCCCGAAGCTGCTGATGCTCTCCGGCATCGGCCCGGCCGAGCACCTGCGCGAGGTCGGGGTGGACGTGCTGGTCGACTCCCCCGGCGTGGGCTCGAACCTCCAGGACCACCCGGAGGGCGTCATCGGCTGGGACGCGAAGCAGCCGATGCCGGCGGAATCCACGCAGTGGTGGGAGATCGGCATCTTCACCACCACCGAACCGGGGCTGGACCGGCCGGACCTGATGTTCCACTACGGCTCGGTGCCGTTCGACATGCACACCGCGCGGCAGGGCTACCCGACGACGGAGAACGGCTTCTGCCTGACGCCGAACGTCACCCGCAGCCGGTCGATCGGCACGGTGCGGCTGCGCACCCGGGACTTCCGGGACAAGCCGCGCGTCGACCCGCGGTACTTCACCGACGCGCACGACATCCGGGTGATGACCGAGGGCATCAAGCTCGCCCGCAAGATCGTCTCGCAGCAGGCGATGGCGGGCTGGGCCGGCGCCGAGCTGCACCCCGGGCCGGACGTGCGCACCGACGACGAGATCGCCGACTACATCCGCAAGACGCACAACACCGTCTACCACCCGGCGGCCTCGGTGCCGATGGGCGCGGACGGCGACCCGAGCAAGCCGCTGGACGCGCGGCTGCGGGTCAAGGGCGTCGAGGGCCTGCGGGTCGCGGACGCCTCGGCGATGCCGTTCCTGGTGGCGGTGAACCCGAACATCACCACGATGGCCATCGGTGAGAAGTGCTCGGACATGCTCAAGGAGGACAACGCGTAACCGCGCCTCCCGCACGCGACGGTCCCTCCGGTCCCCCGTTCCGGAGGGACCGTTCGCGCATCACCCGGCGGCCGCCAAGTGCGCCGTGAAGAAGCGGGTGAGCTCGGCGACGGCGGTGGTGACGTGCTCGTCGCGGTCGTAGAGGTCGACGTGGGTGGCGCTGTCGACCGTGCGCAGCTCGGCGGGTCCGGTGGCCGCCGCGACCGCCTCCCGGCTTAAGTGCGCGGTGTCCGCCGCCGACCCGGCGATCATCAACAGCGGGCGGGGCGCCAGCAGCCGGATCAGGGCGAACGAGTCGTACAGCGCGATCCGGTCCAGGTCCCGCGGCAACCGGGTGCCGCCCGCGCGCGGGTGGGCGCCGCGGGCGGTGCGGTAGAACTCCCAGGTCTCGCGGTCCTGGCGGTGCGCCGAGTCGCGCCACTCGTCCGGTACCCACGGTTCGCGGTGCGGCGGCTCGCCGCGCGCTTCGGCGGTGCGCAGCTCCCCCGCCCTGGCGAGCACGGCGTCGAGCACCTCCGGCGGCTGGGTGCCGTCGACGCCCTCCCGGATCACCCGGCCGAAGTCGGCGGCGCTGACCGTGGCCACCGCCTTGATCCGCCGGTCGGTCTGCGCCGCGTACGGCACGTAGCCGCCGGAGGCGCAGATGCCGAGCGCCCCGATCCGCTCCGGATCGATCTCCGGCCGGGTGGTCAGGTGGCTCACCGCGGCGCGGACGTCCTCGGCGCGCTGGAACGGGTCCTCCTCACCGCGCGGTTCGCCTTCGCTGGCGCCCTGGCGGGCGGCGTCGAAGGCGAGCACGGCGAACCCGGCGCGGGCCAGGCGTTCGCCGTAGGTGGTGGGGCTCTGCTCCTTCACGCCGCCGCCCGGGTGGGAGACGACGATCGCGGGCAGCGGGTGCGGGCCGGGTTCGTCCGGGGTGAACAGGATGCCTGCCAGCGCCAGGCCGCTGCTGGGGAAGGTGACGTCGGTGCGCATGGTCCTCGGGTCCTCGTCGGGGTTCGTGCTCCCGAGGCTGCCGCGGCCGCGGCGCGCGGGGCAGGGCCCGTCTCGTCCTGGGACAGCGCTGTCCCAGGTTGGGCGCTGCGAGACTGGCGCCATGACGATCGGGACCTCGGGCGGCGGCGCGCTGGGCGACTTCCTGCGGGCCCGCCGCGCGGCGCTGACCCCGGCGGCGGCCGGGCTGGGGAGTTCCGGTGGCAGGCGGCGGGTCCGCGGCCTGCGCCGGGAGGAGGTGGCGGCGCTGGCCTCGATCAGCACCGACCACTACACGCGGCTGGAGCAGGGCAGGCGGACCGCTTCCGAACCGGTGCTGGAGGCGTTGGCGCGGGTGCTGCTGCTCGGTGCGGACGAACGCGCCTACCTGTTCGAGCTCTCCGGCAAGGACGCCGGTCGGCCCGCGCGGCCGGTCCGGCAGCGGGCGCGGCCCGAGCTGCTGCGGCTGCTGGCGGACCTCACCACCACCCCGGCGATGCTGCTGGGCCGCCGCACCGACGTGCTGGCCTGGAATCCGATGGCGGCCGCGCTGTACACCGACTTCGACCGGATCCCGTTGCGGCGGCGCAACTTCGTGCGGCTGGTGTTCCTCGAACCGGAGGTGCGCTCCCGCTACCCGCGGTGGCCGGAGGTGGCGCGGGCCTGCACGGCGCAGCTGCGGATGGAGGCCGCCGCCGCACCCGGTGATCCGCTGCTCGCGGAGCTGGTCGCGGAGCTGTCGGCGCAGGACGCGGACTTCCGGCGGTGGTGGGGCGCGCACCAGGTGGCGGCGCGCGAATCCGGCAGCAAGGTGCTGCGGCACCCCGTGGCCGGGGAACTCGTCCTGGACTGGTCGGCGCTGGCCAGCACCGCCGACCCGGACCAGCAGCTGATCGCGCTCACCGCGGAACCCGGTACCCCCGGGCACGACGGGCTGGGGCGGCTGGCCGAGCTCGCCGAGCGGTAGGTTGTCGATCAAGTAGGACGCGACGAAGCGAGGACCTCCCGTGCGAGTGCACCACCTCAACTGCGGCACCCTGAACCTGCCCGGTGCACCGCTGGTGTGCCACGTGCTGCTGGTGGAGACCGAGGCCGGGCTGGTGCTGGTGGACACCGGGTTCGGGCTCGCCGACATCGCCGATCCGGCGCGGCGGCTCGGCGCGTTCCGGCACGTGGTGCGGCCCGCGCTGCGCGCCGAGGAGACCGCCGCGCACCAGGTCGAGCGGCTCGGTTTCCGCCGCGAGGACGTGCGGCACGTGGTGCTCACCCACTTCGACCTGGACCACGCGGGCGGGCTCACCGACTTCCCGCACGCCCGGGTGCACCTGACCGCGGCGGAGGCGGCGGGCGCGCTGCACTCCCCGTCCCGCAAGGAGCGGCTGCGGTTCCGGGCCGCGCAGTGGGCGCACGGGCCGCGGCTGGTGGAGCACGGCGCCGACGGCGAGGCCTGGCGCGGGTTCCCGGCGGCGCAGGAGCTCACCGGCATCGCGGACGGACTCGTGCTGATCGCGCTGCCCGGCCACACCCGCGGGCACGCGGCGGTCGCGGTCCGGTCCGGCGAGCGGTGGGTGCTGCACGCCGGGGACGCGTTCTACCACCCCGGCAGCCTGGACGGGAGCGCGCCGGTGCCGATCGCGCTGCGGCTGCTGGAGACCTCGGTGGCGCACGACCTGCGCCAAGTGCGGGCGAACCACGCCCGCCTCGCCGAACTGCACGCGGGCAGCGAACCCGACGTGGATCTGATCTGCGCCCACGACCCGGAGATCTTCGCGCGGCTGCGGTCCTGATCGGCCCGGCGGCGGAGAACTCGCGCGGCGCCGCTGGACCCGCGACCGACGGACACCGCACGCGCGATCGAGCCTGCCGCAGCGCCGCTAGGACACGGACTGGGTGCCGAGGACCGCCAGCAGTGCGAGCCGGTCGGCGTCCTCCGTACCGGGATCAGCCGTGTAGACCATGATGCGCAGGTCGGCGCCCGCGACGCCGAGCACGTCGCAGTCCAGCGCGATCGGGCCGACGCGCGGGTGGTCGACGGTCTTGCGGGAGGCGTCGTGCTCGGCCACCGCGCCGGAATCCCAGAGCTCGGCGAACCGCTCGCTGTGCCGGTGCAGCTGCGCGATCAGGTCGCGCAACCGCGGGTCCACCGGATACCTGCCCGCCGTGGTGCGCAGGTCGGCGACCAGCGCGGCCTCGAACTCGCGGCGAGCCCGCGGGGTGTGGCGGACCCGGCCGCCCGGGCCCACCAGGTTGCGCCACACCGCGTTGCGCTCGTGGCCGCGCCACCCCGATGGATCCCCCATCAACGCCGCGTACAGCGGATTCGCCAGCAGCATCGTCCACGCGGCGTCGAACACCGCGACCGGAGTCCCCGCCAACCTGTCCAGCATCCGCTGCACGCCGGGCGGGATCCGGGCGGGGACCACATCGCGCCCCGGCGGTACGAGACCGGCGACCTGGAACAGGTGCTCACGTTCCGGCCCGGACAGCCGCAACGCCCGGCCCAGCGCCTCCACGACCTGCTCCGACGGGTTCCGCGCCCGGCCCTGTTCGAGGCGGGTCACGTAGTCCACCGAGATCCCGGCCAGCAGTGCCAGCTCTTCGCGGCGCAGTCCCGCGGCTCGGCGCGGGCCACCGGCGGGCAGCCCCGCCGACTCCGGGGACACCTGATCGCGCCAGCGCCGCACCGTTCGCCCGAACTCCTCCGTCGCCATGCCCTCCACTGTGCGCCGATCCGCTTTCGGCCACCTGGCACTGGTGGTCCCAGGAAGACCGGACCACTGGCAGTCCCCGGCCGCCGGGCCGAACGTGGCGGCATGACGACGACACTCATCACCGGGGCCAACAAGGGCCTCGGCCACGAAACCGCACGCCGGCTCGTCGAAGCGGGCCACACCGTGTACGCCGCCGCTCGGGATCCGGAGCGCGGGCGGCGGGCCGCGGAGCGGATCGGAGCACGGCCCCTCGTGCTCGACATCACCGACGACGCGTCCGTCGCCGCCGCCGCGGAGACCATCGGAGCCGACGGCGGGCTCGACGTGCTCATCAACAACGCCGGTATCGAAGACGGCCCCACCCCCACCGCCGAGGTCACGGCCGACCTGATGCGGCCGCTGTTCGAGACGAACGTGTTCGGCACCCTGCGCGTCAGCCACGCGTTCCTGCCGCTGCTGCACGCGTCCGCGAATCCGGTCGTGGTGAACGTGAGCAGCGGGCTCGCCTCGACGACCCTCGTCAGCACCCCGGGGACGCCGACGCACGGGTATCCAGGCCTCGCCTACCCGGCGTCGAAGTCCGCGGTCAACATGATCACCGTGCAGTACGCCAAGGCGTTCCCGCACATGCGGATCAACAGCGTCGAACCGGGCTTCACCGCGACCGACCTGAACGGCCACCGCGGCACGCAGAGCGTCGAGGAGGGCGCCGAGATCATCGTGCGGATGGCGCGGATCGATCAGCACGGTCCCACCGGTGGCTACTTCGACGTGCACGGCTCGCTTCCCTGGTGACGGGCGAAACGCGAGCAGCCGTCGCGGGATCCCGGGGCCGGGTGAGCTCGCACGGGATGTCGCGCGGCTGTTCGCGCCGCCGGGAGCCATGCCGGCGCGGAGTCCCGATCCGGCGGCCGGAAAGCGAGTAGCGCCCGAAGCGAACAATTGCTCATAATTGAGCCATGACCTGCACCTACGCAGGCCATCGGCGCCGCGAAGGCGCGCTGGAGACCGCACTCGGCCAAGGTGGTTCATCCGTGCAGCACACGATCCTCGACCGCGTCGAGCCGATCGCCGACGGCGTCGTGTCCCTGGAGCTGCGCGGCGCGGACGGCCCGCTCGCCCCCTGGGAACCGGGCGCGCACGTGGACCTGTCGCTGCCGAACCGGCTGACCCGGCAGTACTCGCTGTGCGGCGACCCCGCCGACCGCCGCCGCTACCGCATCGCGGTGCGCCACGACCCGCTCAGCCGCGGCGGCTCGGAGTACGTCCACCTGTTCCTCCGCGCGGGCCGCACCGTCGAGGTCTCCCCGCCGCGCAACAACTTCCCGCTGCTGCCGGCCCCCGAGTACCTGTTCCTGGCCGGTGGCATCGGCATCACCCCGATCGCGCCGTTGCTGCGCGCCGCGCTCGCCGCCGGAGCCGCCGCGCGGCTGGTGTACGCGGGCCGCAGCACCACGAGCATGCCGTTCGCCGCCGAACTCGCCGCCGAGCTGGGCGACCGGGTCCGGATCGCCACCACCGACACCGGCGGGCGCCCCGACCTCGCCGCGCTCGCCGCCGAGCTCGGCCCGGAGGCGCTGGTGTACTGCTGCGGCCCCGATGCGATGCTCACCGCCGCCGAAGCCGCCTTCCCCGCCGACCGGCTGCACCTGGAACGCTTCCGGCCCACCACCAGGACGTTCGCCCCCGACGCCGCGTTCGACGTGAGGTGCGCCCGTTCCGGGAGCAGCGTCCGCGTCGACGCCGACGAGTCGATGCTCGACGCGTTGCAGCACGCCGGGCACCCGGTGCCGAGCGGCTGCCGCGAAGGGGTCTGCGGCAGCTGCGAACTCGTCGTCCTCGCCGGCGAACCCGAACACCGCGACGACATCGGCGCCGCACCCGGCAGGATGTACCCCTGCGTGTCCCGAGCGTCGTCCCACCACCTCGCTGTGGATCTCTGAACGGAAGGGACGAACTCGTGCTGCCCAAGATCCGCACGCCCGAACACCGCACGATGATCACCTTGGAGGTGCTGGCGAACACCACCACCTCGCCGAACTTCACCACCCTCACCCTCGGCGGCCCCGAGCTGGAACACCTCGACCACGGCGGCCACGACCAGGCGGTGCGGCTGTTCTTCCCGCGCGAAGGCCAGGACCGGCTGCGGATGCCCACCAGCTCCGGGAACGCGTGGATGGCGGAGCTGCTCCTGCTGCCGAAGACCCGCCGCCCGTGGGTGCGCAACTACACGATCCGCCGCAGGCGCCCCGGAAGCGGCGAGGTCGACGTCGAGTTCGCGTTGCACGAGGACGCCCCCGCCGCCGACTGGGCCCGCCGCGCGCGGCCCGGCGACCCGGCCGGGATCTTCGACATCGGCGTCAGCTACCTGCCGCCGGACGACGTGCGGCACCAGCTGCTCGTCGGCGACGAGAGCGCGGTCCCCGCGATACTCGCGATCCTCGAACACGCCCCCGACGACCTGCGCGCCGACGTGGTGCTGGAGGTTCCCGAGACCGCCGACATCCGCCCCGACGTGACCGCTCCCCCGGGCGCGCGGGTGCGCTGGGTGGCCCGGGACGGCTCCGGGGACGTGCCCGGGGTGCTGGCGCTCGCCGCGGCGAAGGAGTGGTCGCCGGGGCCGGGCCGCGGCTACGCGTGGGTGGCGGGCGAGTCGAAGCTCGCCACCGGCCTGCGCAGGCACCTGGTCCAGGAGCACGGGATGCCGAAGCAGGACATCGCGTTCTTCGGCTACTGGCGCCACGGCCGCTCCAGCCCGGGCTGAGGTGCCCGGCCCGGCCCGGCGCGGGCCCCGGGTCGCCGAGTCCGCGCCGGGTGCCGAGGTCCGCCGGGTCACCGGGTAGCCGGAATCCGCCGGGCACCAGGTCGCCGGTCCGCCGGACCAGCCGGATCATCGGGTCCGCCAAATCGCCGGGCACGCCGGACCGCCGGGTCCGCCGGGTCCGCCGGATCATCAGGTCCGCCAAATCGCCGGGCACGCCGAATCGCCGGGCACGCCGAGGGCGCCGAGGGCCGACCGGCACGTGCTGGCACGATCCCGCCATGATCGATCCGGTCGACGGCAAGGTCCTCCGCGCGCTGCAGTGCTCACCGCGCGCCTCGTTCCGGCGGATCGCCGACGTGGCCGGGGTTTCCGAGCAGACCGCCGCCCGGCGCTACCGGGCGCTGCGCCGCGACGGCGTGGTGCGCGTCGTCGGCCTGGTCAGCCCTGGCGGGCCGGGCGACGCGCGCTGGCTCGCCCGCATCCGCTGCCGGCCGGACCGGGTGGAGCCGCTGGCGGGGTCCCTGGCCCGCCGTTCCGACGTCGCCTACCTCGCGCTGGCGTCCGGCGGCTCCGAGATCGTGTGCATCGTCCGCTCCCCCGTCGGCGCCGGGCACGACGACCTGCTGCTGCAACGGCTGCCCAGGGCTTCGTCCGTGCTGGACCTGAGCATCGACCTGCTGCTCCACCCGTTCGGCGAGCCCGGCACGGCCGAGTGGACCGGGTTCGCCCCGGATTTCGCACCGGACGGGCTCCGCCGTCTCGCCGCCGGTGTCCCGGAGGGTCCGAGTCCGGGCGGTTCGAACTCGGGCGAACCGAGCCCTGACGATCCCGGCCCCGGCGCGCCGAGCCCAGGCGGTTCGAGCCCGGGCAGGCCGCCGTCCGACGGGGACGCGCCGCTGCTGGCGGCGCTCGCCGAAGACGGCCGGGCCACGCGCGCCGAGCTCGCCGCGACCACCGGCTGGCCGCCGAACCGGGTGGCCCGCCGGATGGACGTGCTGCGGTCGTGCGGGGCACTGGCCTACGGCGTCGACCTGCTCCCCGACAAGCTCGGCTTCCACCTCCACGCCACGCTGCTGCTGCGCGTCGCGCCCGCGGACCTGGAACGGGCGGGGACGGCGCTCGCCCGTCACCCCGAGACCGCGTACGCCGGTGCCATCAGCGGCGCGCACAACCTCGTCGCGACCGTGGTGTGCCGGGACGCCGAGCACCTCTACCGCTACCTGACCTCGCAGGTCGCGGCCGTTCCCGGGATCCTCGGCCACCAGGTGAGCATCCGGGGCAGGCGCGTCAAGCAGGCCGGATCCCTGATCACGCACGGCCGGTTGGTGCCGATGTGACCCGGTGGCGGACTTCCCCCCGCGCGGGCCGCTCGCGCAGCGGAGCACCACCATCCCCGGCCACCGCGGTGGAGGTTCCGGCCCGATCGGCACCGCGTCGTGGCGATCGCGCGGGCCCCCGGCCGATCCTCGGTGGGTGACGACACCCAGCCTGCAAGACGGCATCAACGAGGCGGGCTCGCCCGTCGACCTGCTGTGGCGCCCGGACGACGCACCGTGGACACCACCGGTCGTCGCACCCGAGCACGCGGGCTGGCGGCAGGAGCAGCACGCCTGGCACTCCGCCGTCGCGCTGTCCGACCTCTCCCACCACATGTCCGACACCACGATCGAAGGACCGGACGCCACGCGCCTGCTGTCCGAGGTGAGCGCGAACGACTACCGCGACTTCGCGGTCGGGCGGGCCAAGCAGTTCGTGCCGGTGGCGCCGGACGGCAACATCATCACCGACGGCATCCTGCTGCGCGAAGCCGAGCAGCGCTACCTGCTCAGCGGGGTGCCCGCGGCGCAGAACTGGGTCCGGTACCACGGCGCGAACGGCGGCTACGACGTCGAGTTCGGCACCGACCCCGATTCCCGCCACCGGGGCGGTCCGCCGAAGCTGTTCCGGTACCAGGTGCAGGGGCCGTTGGCGGGCGAACTCGTGGCGGCGGTGTTCGGCGGCCCGCTGCCGCCGGTCCGGTTCTTCCACACCACCCCGGTGGAGCTGCGCGGCATGCGGTTCCGCGCCCTGCGGCACGGGATGGCCGGGCAGCCCGGTTTCGAGTTCTTCGGCGAGTGGGAGCACGGGGCCGCCGTGGAGGAAGCGCTGCTGCGCGCCGGGGAGCGGTTCGGCCTGGTCCGCGTCGGCGGGTTCGCGTACCCGACGGCCAGCATGGACAGCGGGTGGATTCCGAGCCCGACCCCGGCGATCTACACCGCTCCCGAGCTGTCCGGGTACCGCGAGCACCTGCCGCTGCGCAGCTACGAGGGAGTCCGGCCGCTGACCGGCAGCTTCTTCTCCACCGACATCGAAGACCACTACTGCACGCCCTACGAGCTCGGCTACGGCAGGTCGATCTCGTTCGACCACGAGTTCATCGGCCGCGACGCGCTGCTGAAGGCGAAGGACGACGTCCGCCGCACCAAGGTCACGCTGGAGTTCGATCCGGCCGACGTGCGGGCGGCGCTCGGTGGGGGCTTCGTGCACGGCTACGCCCGCAACCGGGTCGAGGTGGACGGCGCGCTGGTGGGCGTCACCCACCAGACCGATTCCTTCGACCCGGCCGGAACGGTCCTGGCGCTCGCGCTGGTCGACCGGGAGCACGCCCGGACCGGTACCGGAGTGCACGTCGCCTGGGGCGAGCACCCCGGCCCCGGTACCGCCCCGGACGCCGACCTCGGCTTCCCGCGCATCCGCGCGACGGTCCACCCGGCGCCCTACGGCGAGCACGCCCGCACCCGCTACCGGCTGAACGCGTACTGGGTGTCGGTGTCGATGTTCATCTTCACCACGCCGTAGGACACC
>NZ_JBEYUS010000088.1:0-21123 GCF_040643635.1 Saccharopolyspora sp. NPDC047091 | reverse complement strand
GCCCCGGAACACGACAGCGCCGACCGGGCTGGGGGAAGTTCGCTCCCCCGGTCCCGGCCGGCGCTGTCGTCGGCTCGGTGACCCGCGCGCGGCGGGTCGCTCCGGCTCAGTCCCGGACGGCCAGGTTCAGCTCGCCGTTGTCGTCGCGCTCGGCGTCGAGCACCTTGTCGCCCAGCAGCGACGCCGCCTGCGGTTCGAGGAAGACCCGGGCACCGGATTCCTCCACCACCTGGTCGTCTCCCTGCGGCTCGCTGGCGATCGACGCCTGCAACTCGGCCTGGCCGGCCTCGTCGGCGACCGGGGCGATGCGCAGCCCCGATCCTTCGGGCGAGTCACCGCCGGCCAGCACGACCTTGATGACCTCGGCTGCGCTCTCGCTGATCGTGAGCATTGCTGCACTCCTCTCGGAGGCGATCGGATGGAGCCGCCCACCGTAGTGCATCAGCAGCGGCTCCCGCTCACCCCCGCGCCGCGGTCAGCCCTCGTAGGCCGAAAGCGGAGGGCACGAGCACACCAGGTTCCGGTCCCCGCGCGCCCCGTCGATCCGGCGCACCGCGGGCCACACCTTCGGCGCGCCGGTGCCCAGCGGGTAGGCGGCCTCCGCCCGGGTGTAGGCGTGCTCCCACGGCCCGGCCAGCGAGGCCGCCGTGTGCGGAGCGTGCACGAGCGGGTTGTCGTCGGCGGGCCAGTGGCCGCTCGCGACCTTGTCGATCTCGCCCTTGATGGCGATCATCGCGTCGCAGAACCGGTCCAGCTCGGCCAGGTTTTCGCTCTCCGTCGGCTCCACCATCAACGTGCCCGCCACCGGGAACGACATCGTCGGCGCGTGCAGCCCGTAGTCGGCGAGCCGCTTGGCCACGTCGTCCACCGTGACGCCGGAGGACTTGGTGAGCGCCCGCAGGTCCAGGATGCACTCGTGCGCGACGAACCCGCCGGAACCGGTGTAGAGCACCGGGAAGTGCTCGTCGAGGCGCCGCGCCACGTAGTTCGCCGCCGCCACGGCCGTCAGCGTGGCCCGCCGCAGCCCGTCGGAACCCATCATCCGCACGTAGGTCCAGGAGATCGGCAGGATCGAGGCGCTCCCCCACGGCGCGGCGCTGATCGGCCCCACCCCGGTGGCCGGACCCGCCGCGGGCTGCAGCGGGTGGTTCGGCAGGAACGGCGCCAAGTGCTCGCGCACCCCGATCGGGCCGACGCCGGGGCCACCGCCGCCGTGCGGGATGCAGAACGTCTTGTGCAGGTTCAGGTGCGAGACGTCGGAGCCGAACTCCCCCATCCGCGCCAGGCCGATCAGCGCGTTCAGGTTCGCGCCGTCCACGTACACCTGACCGCCCGCGTCGTGCACCAGGGCGCACACCTGTTCCACGGTGTCCTCGTACACGCCGTGCGTGGACGGGTAGGTGATCATGATGGCGGCGAGGTCGTCGCGGTGCTGGTCGACGACTTCGCGCAGGTGGTCGAGCTCGATGTTGCCCTGGTCGTCGCAGCGCACCACGACCACGCGGAGCCCGGCCATCACGGCGCTGGCGGCGTTGGTGCCGTGCGCGCTCGCCGGGATCAGGCACACGTCCCGCGCCGCCGCACCACGACTGTGGTGGTAGGCGCGGATGGCCAGCAGACCGGCGAACTCGCCCTGGCTGCCCGCGTTCGGCTGCAGGCTCACCGAGTGGTACCCGGTGATCTCGGCCAGCCAGCGTTCCAGGTCGTGCACGATCTCCAGCAGGCCGGTCGCGTCCTGGGCCGGCGCGAACGGGTGGAGCTCGGCGAACTCCGGCCAGGTGATCGGTTCCATCTCCGCGGTCGCGTTGAGCTTCATCGTGCACGAGCCCAGCGGGATCATGCTGCGGTCCAGCGCCACGTCCGAGTCGGACAGGCTGCGCAGGTAGCGCAGCAGCGAGGTCTCCGAGCGGTGCGCGTGGAACACCGGGTGCGTCATGTACTCGGAGGTGCGCAGCAGCCCGGCGGGCAGCGCGTCCTCGGTCTCGGCGTCCAGCTCGTCGATGTCGGCCAGCGCGCCCCCGGCGATGCCGAAGGCCTCCGCGACCCGCACCAGCGCTTCCCGCGTGGTGGTCTCGTCGCAGCTGACACCGACGTGGTCGTCGTCGATGTGGCGCAGGTTGATGCCGCCGTCCCGCGCGGCCTGCACCACCTCGGCGGCCCGGCCGGGCACCTCGGCGACGAGGGTGTCGAAGAACGCGGCGTGCTCGATGCGCACCCCGCCGCGGCGCAGCCGCTCCGCCAGCACGGCCGCCATCCGGTGCGCCCGCTTCGCGATGGCCCGCAGCCCGGCGGGACCGTGGTAGACGCCGTACATGCCGGCCACGACGGCGAGCAGCACCTGCGCGGTGCAGATGTTGCTGGTGGCCTTCTCCCGGCGGATGTGCTGCTCGCGGGTCTGCAGCGCCAGCCGGTACGCCTGGTTCCCGTCCGCGTCGACGCTCACGCCGACCAGCCTGCCGGGCAGCTGCCGCTCGATGCCCTTGCGCACCGCCATGTAGCCGGCGTGCGGGCCGCCGAAGCCCATCGGGACGCCGAAGCGCTGCGTGGTGCCCACCACCACGTCCGCGCCCAGCTCACCGGGGGCGCGCAGCAGGGTCAGCGCGAGCAGGTCGGCGCTGACGACGACCATGCCGCCGCGCTCGTGCACCTGCTCGATGATCTCCTGCTGGTCGCGCACCGCTCCCGAGGCACCGGGGTAGGCCAGCAGCGCGCCGAAGAAGTCGCCCTCGGGCAGCGCCGAGGCGCCCGCGCTCAGGTCGGCCACCACGACCTCGATGCCCAGCGGTTCCGCCCGGGTGCGCAGCACCGCGAGGGTCTGCGGCATCACGTCGGCGTCCACCACGAACCGCGGCGACTTGGCCCGGCCCGCGCGGCGCACCAGCGTCATGCCCTCGGCGGCCGCGGTGGCCTCGTCGAGCATCGAGGAGTTCGCCACGGGCACGCCGGTCAGGTCGGCCACCATGGTCTGGAAGTTCAGCAGCGCCTCGAGCCTGCCCTGCGAGATCTCCGGCTGGTACGGCGTGTACGCGGTGTACCAGGCCGGGCTCTCCAGCACGTTGCGGCGGATCACCGGCGGCGTGATCGTCGGGTAGTAGCCGAGCCCGATCATCTCGGTGTGCGGGCTGTTGAGCCGCGCCAGGTCGCGCAGCTGCCGGAGCGCCTCGGCTTCGGTCGCCGGTTCCGGCAGGGCCAGTTGCAGGTCTCGTTCCCGGATGCCGTCGGGCACGGCCGCCTGCCCGAGCTCCTCCAGCGACCCGACGCCGATCACGTCGAGCATCCGGGCCAGTTCGGCGGGCAGCGGCCCGACATGGCGGTCGGCGAACGGAGTCCCGTGTTCCAGGGCGGCCAGCGGGATGCGGTCTTCGGTCGTCATCGCCACACCTCATTCATCGCGACGGACAGGGCGGCAGCACGTGTGCTGCTCTCCCCCTCTGTCACTGTCCGCGATGCGAACGCCTGAGAGCTTCACCCGGTCCGCGGACCGGCCTTGCACCGTCGGCGGGGAACCACGTCGGTGGTCCCGCTTTCCAGAGGTATCTCGCCCGTGCGGTCCAGCAGGCCTGAGAGGTTGTCGGGGAGGGTTTGCTCCTTCGGCGCCGCCGCTGACCAGGTCAACGGCGAACTCTCCCGCGCGGGGTCGGCGATGCTCAGCAGCTTACCCGATCCGGTGACGGCCGAACGGTGCGATCTTCATCCCGCCCGATCATCCCAACGGTCCAGGCGGGCCGCTGACGGGCGGTGATGGCTCCGGCACCGAGCGGTGCCGGGTGGCAGCGCTCAGCCGATGCGGCGGTCCCGCCTGCGGGACAGCTCGTCCCCGACCGGCTCGACGGCCTCGGCGCCGTCGGCGCGCTCGGCGGGGAACTCGTGGATGGTGCCGGTGATCTCGCGCATCGCACCGCTCACCGCGATGCCGAACACGCCCTGGCCGCCCTGCAGCAGGTCCACGACCTCCTCGGCGGACGTGCACTCGTAGACCGTCGTGCCATCGCTGAACAGCGTGATCCGGGCCAGGTCCTCGACCCCGCGGTGGCGCAGGTGCTCGACGGCGACCCGGATGTTGTGCAGCGAGACCCCGGTGTCCAGCAGCCGCTTGACGACCTTGAGCACCAGGATGTCCTTGAACGAGTACAGCCGCTGCGAACCGGACCCGGCCGCGCCGCGGATGGACGGCCCGACCAGCTTGGTGCGCGCCCAGTAGTCCAGCTGCCGGTAGGTGATCCCGGCGATCTGGCACGCCGCGGGTCCGCGATAACCGACGAGCTCGTCCGGCAGCGCGGAGTCCGGGAACGGTGCCGAACCCCCTGCGGCGGCTTCCTCGCCAGGTGCTCGCTCCACCACGCCTGCCTCCCTCCGCCCGGCCCGAAGCCGGCGAACCACCGAACCCGGCTCGACGCATGATCATCGAGAACGACCACGAACGATCATGGAACCGGGGGTTTGACCTTCCCCGACCTGGAAAATCACATCGGGGCGATTCGCGCACCTCGAAGGTAAGCCCGCCCCGAGACCGGGTCAACGCGACGCGCGGAGCCGTCCCCCGACCCCGGTGTGACGCGTGCCCCGACCGGGGCTCGGCATGCGAGAAGGGCCCCTGGTGCGCGCGGCACCAGGAGCCCCTCTCGAACGACGCGGTCGGCCTGGCGGGGCCGAGCCCCGCCCGCCGCGATCAGGTGTCCGCGCCGCGGAAGTCCTCCGGCGAGACCGAGTCCAGGAATTCCCGGAACTTCTCGACCTCGTCCTCCTGCTCGTCCGGGATGATCAGCCCGGCTTCGTCCAGCACCGATTCGTCGGCGTGGATCGGCACCCCGATCCGCAACGCCAGCGCCACCGAGTCGCTCGGCCGGGCCGAGACCCGCACGTCCCCGTCGAAGATGAGCTCCGCGAAGAACGTGCCCTCCTGCAGGTCGGTGATCCGCACCTGCTCCAGGTCCCGCCCGAGGGCGCCGATGACGTCCTTGAGCAGGTCGTGGGTGAGAGGTCTGGCGGGTCGCACGCCCTGCTGCTCCAGCGCGATGGCGGTGGCCTCCACCGATCCGATCCAGATCGGCAGGTACCGCTCGCCCTCGGTCTCGCGCAGCAGCAGGATCGGCTGGTTGGCTGGTAGTTCCACTCGCACGCCGACGACGCGCATTTCGCTGCTCATCGACACATCGCCTCCTCCAGCGCGCCGAAGCGTGACATCCTTGGTCGAGGATCGCGCACCGACGCCTCTGACGCTACCCGCGATACGGCGGACACGCCGACCTCCGGCCGTCGTTCCCGCCCGGATTTTCCGCTCGGTGGACGGCTTTTCCGGCTCGTTCCGGGCCTCGCACCAGCGGGGTCGCCGGTACCGGGCCCTTCCGTTGTCCGCCCCGGGCAGGGGCGGTCTTCGACGCCGTCGCGCACCGGTTCCGCGGGCACCCGGGGGTGCTCACCGGACGCGGCTCCCGCGACTCCGACCAGGTCGGTTCCCGGGTCGGGCGCCGACCGCTCGCGACGCGAACGATGTCCCCCGTCACGATACACCGCGCCGCATCCCGCAGAACCCGTTCCGGACTGCGGGAACCAGCGGCCCGGAGATCGCCTGGAACGATCACCGCCGAGAACGATCGGGGCGGCGCCGGATCGGCGTCGCCCCGATGCGCTCGGTCCGCGGAACGTCCGCCTCAGCGGCCCTGACCGTCGATGGGACCGGTCAGGAACACCAACCGGAACTTCCCGATCTGCACCTCGTCGCCGTTGGCCAGCACCGAGGTGTCCACCGGTTCCCGGTTGACGTAGGTGCCGTTGAGGCTGCCGACGTCGACGACGACGAAGTCGTTGCCCTCTCGCCGGAACTCGGCGTGCCGACGGGACACCGTCACGTCGTCGAGGAAGATGTCGCTGTCCGGGTGGCGTCCAGCACTGGTGGTCTCGCGGTCGAGCAAGAACCGCGACCCGGCGTTCGGGCCACGCTTGACCACCAGCAGTGCAGCCCCGGCGGGCAGCGAATCGACCCCGGAGGCCGCCGGCTCCTGGGGGGCACTCTCGGTGCTCTCCGGCTCCGAGAGGAACGGCCTGAAGACCGAGGTGGTCTCCGGTGACTGCTCCGGCGGAACGCCGCCGGGCCCGTCGTTCTGGCTCACCTGAGCTCTCCTCTGCGCGGATGGGTCGTGCAAGTGGTTCAAACGTACCGTGCCGTCACAGGTCGCAGACGCGGGACTCCCACCTCACGCCGTTCGCGAACCCGAGATCAACGATCATCCCTGGTCGATGATGCCTTGGTAGTCGCTTTCGCTGAGCAGGCCGTCGAACGCGGCCGGGTCGGCGAGCTTGATCTCGATCATCCAGCCGTCGCCGAACGGATCGGAGTTGACCAGTTCCGGCTCCTGGTCGAGCTGCTCGTTGCGGGCGACGATCTCCCCCGCGATCGGGGCGTAGATGTCGGAGACGCTCTTGGTCGACTCCACCTCGCCGATGCCGCCACCGGCCTCGACGGTCTCGCCCACCTCGGGCAGCTGCACGAACACCACGTCGCCGAGCTGCTGCTGGGCGTAGTCGGTGATGCCGATGCGCACGGTGTCGTCGCCGGTGCGCCGCACCCACTCGTGCTCCTGGGTGTACTTGATCCCGTCCGGGGCCACTGGTGGTCCCGCCTTCCTCGTCGTACCTGGGCGGGGCCGGCTGCCACCGCACCCGCGCGATGATCGCCACGGGCCCAGCGAGCCTAGGTCGGGGCCGCTCCCGGCCGCAAGGCGGCCGCGCGTGATCACACCCGCACCGGCCGGACCTGGACCGATCAGGTCTTGAGCGTGCGCGCGGCGCGCACCGCGGCGATCACCTGCACCAGGTACAGCACGCCCGCCCACACGTACAGCGCGCCGCCCCAGCAGGTGAAGGCGTAGGCGATCGGCCGCGCCACGCCCGCGAACGCGAAGTCCTCCTGCACGAGCAGCAGCAGCGGGAACGCGTACATCAGGCAGAACGTGGCGGCCTTGCCGAGGTAGTGCACCTCCGGCGGCTCGAACCCGTGCCAGCGCAGCACCGGCAGGCACAGGGTGAGCACCACGTCGCGGCCGATGAGCGCCGCCGCGGCCCACCACGGGATCACGTCCCGCAGCACGAAGGCGATGAGCGTGGCGACGATGTAGAGCCGGTCGGCCGCCGGGTCCAGCAGTTCGCCGACGCGGCTGTACTGGTCGAGCCAGCGGGCCAGCTTGCCGTCGAGCCAGTCGGTGGCGCCGCTGACGACCAGCACCAGCAGCGCCAGCAGGTCGGACTGCGGGCCGAGCAGCAGCCAGAGGAACAGCGGGACCCCGGCGAGCCGCACCGCGCTCAGCAGGTTGGGCCAGGTGATCCACGGGTCGTCCCAGACGCTCGCGGCGACTTCCTTGATCCGGGCGATGCCGGGGTCGGGCGGCGTGGCCGGTTCACCGCCGCGGTCCGCTCCGACGGAGTCCGCGGCCGGTTCGGCCGCGGGCCGCTCGGTGCCGGTGATCCGCGGTTCGTCCGGTTCCGGGGACGTGGGATCGCCCCCTCGACCTCGGCCTCCGGACCCGGCCGTGGTGCCGTCGGCGTCCTGCACCACAGCCCTCCCCTGACGCGGTTGTGCGTTCCGCCGCGAAGCGCTCACCTGCGCCTGCGACTCCGGGACGCCCTGGGCGTCCGCACGGATCAGGGTGCCACACCCCCCTGGTGGTGGCCGGAGCGGCCACGGGGTGCGCTGCCGGAGTCAGCGGCGCTCGTGGCTCCAGCCGCGGCGCCGCATCTCGGCGTCGGTCAGGAAGCGGGCCCGGCCGCGGTCGTCCACCCCGGCCCAGCGGGCGCGGCCACCGACGCCTTCGAGGACGAACGAGTGGCCACGGCTCCACACCACGCTGCACGGGGTGGTGGGTAGTTCCGCCGCGTCGTCGTCACCACCGGCGATGCCGTCCCGGTGAGTCATCTCCACGCTGGTCACAGCTTGACACCTCCATCACGGTTGTCGGCCCGGTCGCGTTCCGCGTTAACCGGCCGCCTCCCCACCCACGCATTGTGTTCGACCGACGACCGGGGGTTCCCCGAATTCGGCGCGCCTGCGCCCAGCGGGAGCGACCCGACGCCGAATGGATGATCTTGAAAGCGCGCGGGTTCGGCGCGGCCGAAGCGGTGTCGACCGCTCGTCGCAGGAACTCGCGATGTTCGGTCGCCGCACCGGAAACCACCTCCTCCGCTGATCGACCATTGTGGACTGTCGGGCCCGGGCGCGCCACGCCCGCGGCCCCGGCGCGTCGCGGTCACCGCCCGCGGGAACCGCGTGGGTGCTGGCGCGGACGGCCCCCTTCGGGTAGACCACCGGCATCCGTCCCACACATCACCGCGGGAGGTCTCGACCATGGGTGCCCACGCCGACGCGCACCGGCGCAGCCTCGCCGACCCCGAGGGGTTCTGGCTGGAGGCCGCGACCGCAATCGACTGGGACCGCGCACCGGAGCGGGCGCTGGACGAGTCCGGGCGATGGTTCCCGGACGGGGTGCTCAACACCTGCTTCAACGCGCTGGACCGGCACGTCCGCGACGGGCGGGGCGAGCGGACCGCGGTGACCTGGGACTCGGCGATGACCGGCGAGGTGTCCCGCTGGACCTACCGCGAGCTGCTGGACCGCACCGCCCGCTTCGCCGGGGCGCTCCGGGCGCGCGGCGTCGGCAAGGGCGACCGGGTGATCGTCTACCTGCCGATGATCCCGGAAGCGCTGGTGGTCATGCTGGCGTGCGCGCGGATCGGGGCGGTGCACTCGGTTGTCTTCGGCGGCTTCGCGCCGAAGGAGCTCGCCGCCCGCATCGACGACGCCCACCCGGCGATCGTGGTGGCCGCGTCCTGCGGGCTGGAGCCGAACCGGGTCGTGGAGTACAAGCCGATCGTCGACGAGGCGCTGCGGCTGGCCGAGCACCGCCCGGCGGGCGGCGTGCTGGTGTTCCAGCGGGAGCAGGCGCGGGCCGAGCTGGGACCGGGCGACGCCGATGCCGCGGAAGCCCTGGCGGCCGCCGAACCCGCCGACTGCGTGCCCGTGGCGGCCACCGATCCGCTGTACGTGCTCTACACCTCCGGCACCACCGGGCGCCCCAAGGGCGTGGTGCGCGACCACGGCGGGCACGCGGTGGCGCTGCGCTGGTCGATGGGCGCGATCTACGACATCGGGCCCGGTGACGTGTTCTGGACGGCCTCCGACGTGGGCTGGGTCGTCGGGCACTCCTACATCGTCTACGCCCCGCTGCTGGCCGGGGCTACGACCGTGGTCTACGAGGGCAAGCCGGTGGGCACCCCGGACGCGGGCGCGTTCTGGCGGGTCATCGCCGCGCACGGGGTGCGGGCGCTGTTCACCGCGCCGACCGCGTTCCGGGCGATCAAGCGCGTCGATCCCGACGCCGCCGAGCTCGCCCGCTACGACCTGTCCTCGCTGCGCACGCTGTTCCTGGCCGGGGAGCGGCTGGACCCGGAGACCTACCAGTGGGCGGTGCGCACCCTCGGCGTGCCGGTGGTGGACCACTGGTGGCAGACCGAGACGGGCTGGCCGATCTGCGCGAACCTGCGCGGCCTGGAACCGATGCCGATCAAGCCGGGGTCGCCGACGGTACCGGTGCCCGGGTTCGACGTGCGGGTGCTCGACCAGGCGGGCGAGGAGCTGCCGCCCGGCGTGGACGGCGCGATCTGCATCAAGCAGCCGCTGCCGCCGGGGATGCTGCCGACGCTGTGGGGCGACGACGAGCGGTTCCGGGAGTCGTACCTGTCCCGCTACCCCGGCTACTACCTGACCGGCGACAGCGGGCACGTGGACGAGGACGGCTACGTGTTCGTGATGGGCCGCACCGACGACGTGATCAACGTGGCCGGGCACCGGTTGTCCACCGGCTCGATGGAGGCGGTGCTCGCCGCCCACCCGGCGGTCGCGGAGTGCGCGGTGATCGGCGTGCACGACGCGCTGAAGGGCCAGGTGCCGCGCGGCTTCGTGGTGCTCAAGTCCGGTGTCGAGGTCGATCCGGCGGAGCTGCGGGCCGAGCTGGTGGCCGCGGTGCGGGACCAGATCGGGCCGGTGGCGGCGTTCCGGGACGTGGACGTGGTGGACGGGCTGCCGAAGACGCGGTCCGGGAAGGTGCTGCGCAAGTCGATGCGGGAGATCGCCGACACCGGCGAGGCGAAGGTGCCCTCCACCATCGAGGACCCGGCGGTGCTGGACGCCCTGCGCACCGCGCTGCGCGGCGAGCGCTGACCGCCGGAGCGCGGCCGGGCCGAGCGGCGCCCGATACGTCCGTTCGGCCGCTGCCCACGCGGGATGCGTGGTCTATACCTTTTACGACCACGTCCCCGACCGGGAGTTGCCGATGCCCCTCACCCCCGTGCGCGCCGCGACGGCGGCGCTGCTGACCGGCGTGCTCGCCGCCGGAGCCCTGAGCACCCTCACCCCCGACGCCTCCGCGGACCCGCAGGCGCGGCTGCACCAGGTCATCCCGGCTCCCGAAGCAGTGCAGGAGGCGCCGGGCGTCGAGTTCGCGCTCACCGCCGACAGCGCGATCAGCGCCGACCCCGGCGCCACCGAGGTCGCCGACCGGCTCGCCGAGGTGCTGCGGCCCGCCACCGGGTTCCCGCTGCCGGTATCCGACGGCGGTGACCTCGCGCTGCGCCTCGACGAGCCGGACGCCGGACCGGAGGGCTACCGGCTCGAGGTCACCGCGGACGCGGTCACGCTGCACGCCGCCACCGACACCGGCCTGTTCCACGGCGTGCAGACGCTGCGCCAGCTGCTGCCCGCCGAGATCGAGAGCCCGCAGGTGCAGGACGTGCCGTGGACGGTGCCCGGCGGGGAGATCACCGACCGGCCGCGCTACGAGCACCGTGCCGCCGGGCTCGACGTGGCCCGGCACTTCTTCGACGTCGACTCGGTCAAGCGCTACATCGACCAGCTCGCGCGGTACAAGGTGAACTTCCTGCGCCTGCACCTGAGCGACGACCAGGGCTGGCGGATCCAGATCACCGACTGGCCGCGGCTGACCGAGCACGGCGGCAGCACCGAGGTCGGCGGCGGGCCCGGCGGCTTCTACACGCAGCAGGACTACTCGGAGATCGTGGCGCACGCCGAATCGCGGCACATCACGCTCATCCCGGAGATCGACACCCCGGGGCACACCAACGCGGCGCTCTCCTCCTACGCCGAGCTCAACTGCGACGGGGTCGCGCCGCCGCTGTACACCGGCATCGAGGTCGGGTTCAGCTCGCTGTGCGTGGACTCGGACGTCACCTACGAGTTCCTGGACGACGTGATCCGCGAGATCGCCGCCCTGACCCCCGGCCCGTACCTGCACATCGGCGGGGACGAGGCGGACGCCACCACCGACGAGCAGTACCGGGCGTTCATGGACCGGGCGCTGCCGATCGTGGCGAAGTACGGCAAGACCGCGGTCGGCTGGCACGAGTACGCCAAGGCCGAACCGGCCGCCGGATCGGTCGTGCAGTACTGGGGCACCGAGGGTGCCGACGCGGAGCTGATGGCCGCGGCCGCCGAGCGCGGCAACCGCATCCTGCTGTCCCCCGCGGACCGGTCCTACCTGGACATGAAGTACGACGAGTCCACCGAGCTGGGCCTGAGCTGGGCCGGCTACGTCGAGGTCGCCGACGCCTACGGCTGGGACCCGGCGACGCTGCTGCCCGGGGTGCCCGCGGACGCGGTGCACGGCGTGGAGGCTCCGATGTGGACGGAGACGCTGGAGAACTCCGAGCACGTCGAGCTGATGGCGTTCCCGCGGCTGCCCGCGATCGCCGAGCTGGGCTGGTCGCCCGCGGCCACCCACGACTGGGAGTCGTTCCGGGCCCGGCTGGCGCAGCAGGGCCCGCGCTGGGAGGCGGCGGGCATCGGCTACACCCGATCCCCGCAGATCGACTGGCCGTGAGGCCTCCGGTGCGGCCGGGCCCCCCGCCCGGCCGCACCGCGGTCAGCGCTCGCCGAGCCCGGCCCACTCCTCGTCGGTGAGCAGCCGGGACCGGATCAGGAAGCGCACGCCTTCGGGCGCCTCCAAGGAGAAACCGCTCCCCCGCCCCGGGACCACGTCGACGGTGAGGTGGGTGTGCTTCCAGTACTCGAACTGGGCGCCGGACATCCACATCGGCACCGGATCGGGGTTCCCGTCCTCGTCAACCACGGCGAGGTCGCCGAGGTGCACGTCGGACGCTCCGGTGCGGAACTCGCCCTGCGGATAGCACATGGGGGCGCTGCCGTCGCAGCACCCGCCGGACTGGTGGAACATCACCGGGCCGTGCTGGGCCCGGAGGCGGCGGATCAGATCCGCCGCCTCCGGCGTCACGGCCACCCGTGCGGGAGTGCCCGTGTCCTCGTCCGCCATCAGAACAACCCCGGACCGCTCTGGGAGTAGCTGATGAGGAGGTTCTTCGTCTGCTGGTAGTGGTCCAGCATCATCTTGTGCGTCTCGCGGCCGATGCCGGACTGCTTGTAGCCGCCGAACGCCGCGTGCGCCGGGTAGGCGTGGTAGTTGTTCACCCACACCCGGCCCGCCTGGATGTCGCGGCCCGCGCGGTAGGCGGTGGAACCGTCCCGGGCCCACACGCCCGCACCGAGGCCGTAGAGGGTGTCGTTGGCGGTCTTGATCGCCTCGTCGTAGTCGGCGAACGACGCGACCGACAGCACCGGCCCGAAGATCTCCTCCTGGAAGATCCGCTGCTTGTTGTGCCCCTCGAAGATGGTGGGCTGCACGTAGTAGCCGCCGGCGAGCTCGCCGCCGTGCTCGATGCGCTCCCCGCCGGTGAGGACCTTGGCGCCCTCCTGCTTGCCGATGTCGATGTAGGAGAGGATCTTCTCCAGCTGGTCGTTGCTGGCCTGCGCGCCGATCTGGGTGTCGGTGTCCAGCGGGTGCCCGGTCTTGATCTTCTCGGTGCGGGCGACCGCGTCGGCCAGGAAGTCCCGGTAGATGCCCTGCTGCACCAGCGCCCGCGACGGGCAGGTGCACACCTCGCCCTGGTTGAGGGCGAACATGGCGAAGCCCTCCAGCGCCTTGTCGTAGAAGGCGTCGCGCTGGGCGGCCACGTCGTCGAAGAAGATGTTCGGGCTCTTGCCGCCGAGCTCCACCGTCACCGGGATGATGTTCTCGCTGGCGTACTGCAGGATGAGCCGCCCGGTGGTGGTCTCCCCGGTGAAGGCGACCTTGCGGATCCGCGAGTTCGAGGCCAGCGGCTTGCCCGCCTCGACGCCGAAGCCGTTGACGACGTTGAGCACGCCCGGCGGCAGCAGGTCGGAGATGACCTCCAGCAGCACGTGGATGGACGCCGGGGTCTGCTCGGCCGGTTTGAGCACGATGGCGTTGCCACCGGCCAGCGCGGGCGCGATCTTCCAGACCGCCATCAGGATCGGGAAGTTCCACGGGATGATCTGGCCGACGACGCCCAGCGGCTCGTGGAAGTGGTACGCGACGGTGTCCTCGTCGACCTGCGAGAGGGTGCCCTCCTGGGCGCGCAGCGCGCCCGCGAAGTAGCGGAAGTGGTCGATCGCCAGCGGGATGTCGGCGGCCAGCGTCTCGCGGACGGGCTTGCCGTTCTCCCAGCTCTCCGCGACCGCGAGCTTCTCCAGGTTCTGCTCCATGCGGTCGGCGATGGCCAGCAGCACCCCGGCGCGCTCGGCCGGAGCGGTGCGGCCCCAGGCGGGTGCGGCGCCTTCGGCGGCGTCGATGGCTCGCTCGACGTCGTCCGCGGTGCCGCGGGCGATCTCGGTGAACACCTTGCCGGTGATCGGGGTGGGGTTCTCGAAGTAGTCGCCCTTCGCGGGGGCGACGTACTCGCCACCGATGAAGTGGTCGTAGCGCGAGCGGTACTCGACCACCGAGCCCTCGGTCCCCGGTGCTGCGTAGAGCGTCATCTGATGCCTCCCGTACGACGTTGTGCGGTGCTGGGCGCGAAGCTACGGGCGACGACGTTGCAGTGACGTTGCCCACGGGCGACGCGGCCCGCTGGCAATGGGGTGAGCGTCCTTGCCTGTTGCGCGCGTCACGGTCCAGGATGGGCCGATCGGGCGCGCTCCGCCGCACCGGTGGAGCAGCTTCCGAGCGTGACCGCGCATGAGCGGTCGAGTACCGTACCGGCTCTGGATCTTCAGCGAGGGCGGTGTCCGCCCCGTCCCGGTTGTGAGCACGGAGGCATGAAGCGCACCGACGAGATTCCCGCCGACCCGATGGAACGCGCCCGCCTGCTGCGGCGGGTGCACAGCGCCGTGCTCTCCGGGGAGCGCGCCCCGCACGCCCCGCGCGCGGTGGTGTTCGAATCCTGGCGCCGCTCGCTGGCGGCCAGCGTCGACCCGGACCGGGTGGAACCGCCGATGGGCGTCGGCGTCGACCGGCTCGCGGAGATGCGCGCGGCGCATCCGCTCGCGGCCTGCGTACCGCTGCTGCGCCGCACCCTGCTGGACGCGGCGGACGGCACCACGCACATCATGGTGATCACCGACGCGGAGGGGAACATCCTCTGGCGCGAGGGGCATCCGAACGTCTGCCGGGCCGCGGACCGGGTGCAGCTGTCCGAGGGCACCACCTGGTCGGAGGCCTCGATGGGCACCAACGCGATGGGCACCACGCTGGCCACCGGCCGCCCGGTGCAGATCCACTCGGCCGAGCACCTGGTGCGCCGCTACCACTCGTGGACCTGCGCGGCCTCCCCGGTGCACGACCCGGAGACCGGCCGCATCCTCGGCTCGATCGACATCAGCGGGCCGCTGCACACGATGCACCCGGCGCTGGCCGCGCTGGTCGCGGCGGCGACGACGCTGGTGGAGAGCACGCTGCGGGACTGGATGGCGCGCCGCGACGAGCGGCTGCGGGAGCGGAACTCGGACGTGCTGCGGGCGCTGCGCGGCGAACCGGGGGCGCTGCTGAGCGCCACCGGGCGGGTGATCGCGGCCGAGCCGGGTGATCTGGCGCTGCCGGAGCGGGTCGAGCTGGACCGCCCGGAGGGCGCGCTGCGGCTGAGCGGCCGAGAGGCGCGGATCGAGCCGTTGGCCGAGGGGTACCTGCTGCGGGCGCCCCGGGCCGTCGCGGGCCCCGGCCCGGCGGGTTCGGGCGGTGCCGCCGGGACGGCCTCGGGCGGTGCCGCCGGGACGGGTCCGGCGCGTGCCGCCGGGACGGGCACGAGCGCCGAGGCAGGCCCGGCACCGGACTCGGCCGATCAGGACGAACCCCGGGCACCGACGCTGCGGCTGCGCTTCCTCACGTCCCGGCCGATCGCGGAGCTGCGCGGCCGCGAGGTGTCGCTGAGCCCGCGCCGCGCCGAGCTGCTGGCGGTGCTCGCGCTCTCCCCTGACGGCCTCAGCGCCGAACAGCTCGCGCTGGCCCTGCACGGCGAGCAGGGCAACCCGGTGACGGTGCGCGCCGAGATCCACCGGCTGCGCACCCAGCTCGGCCACGACGTGGTGCAGACGAAGCCGTACCGGATCGCCGCCGAGGTGGACGCGGACTTCCTGCAGCTGCGCACCGCGCTGCGGGCGGGGCGGCTGGACCCGGCGCTGGACCTGCACCGGGGCACGCTGCTGCCCAGTTCGGAGGCACCGGCGGTCCGCGAGGAACGGGAAGACCTGCTGGCGGGCCTGCGCGGCGCCGTGCTGGCGGCGCGCGACCCGGAACCGCTGTGGCGGCTCGCCGACGGCCCGGCGGGCCGCGACGACATCGAGGTGCACGAGGCGCTGCTGACGGTGCTGCCCGCGCAGGACTGGCGCCGCCCCACGGTCGCGGCCCGGCTGCACCGGCTGCTGCACGACCCGGCCTGACCGGTGCGCGCGGCGGGTGCCGCGGCCGCGGGGCGGCGGGGCTCAGCCCGCCTTCGGCTCCAGCACCGTCCACCACTCGGCGAGGCTGGGGCGCTCCGCCAGGTCGGCGAAGGTGACCTCGACGCCCTTGGTGCGCCACCGCTCCACCAGGCTCATGATCCGCACCGAGTCGAGGCCCCAGTCCAGCAGGTTCTCCTCGTCGCTGATCTCGGCCGGGTCCTCGTAGAGCAGCTCGGCCACGTCGGCCCGCACGTCGTCGAGGGTCAGCTTCCCGCTCATGTTCTCCTCCTGCACCCGTTCTCCACCGGCTTCGGCGAAGCCCGGTCCGGTCGTCGCGGCGCTCATGCCACCGCGGAAGGCTGCGGCGCCAGCGCTTCGACGAGCCGCTGCGTCGAGTCCACCACGGCGCACCGCTTGGCCGCGTACTGCACCGCCATCCGGTGGTCCTCGGCGGAGAAGTCGGCGACGGCGTCGGCGGCCAGGAAGGCCTGGACCTCCTGCTGGAACGCTTCGGCCGCGGTCATCAGGCAGCCGATGTGCGCGTAGATGCCGGTGATGATCAGCTGGTCGCGGCCCCAGCCGCGCAGCATCTCGCGCAGCTCGGTGCGCTGGAAGGCGCTGTAGCGCCACTTGGTCAGCCGCACGTCGCCGGGTTCCGGCGCGAGCTCGTCGATGATCGCCTCCTGCTCGGGGTCGGCGACGCCGGGCCCCCACCACTCCAGCTGGAGCCCGCGCTGCTGCGGGGTCTGGCCGCTGGGCTGGGCGCAGTACACGACGGGGACCCCGGCGGCGCGGGCGCCCGCGGCGAGCCTGCGGATGTTCGGCACGACCTCGGTGAGCGGTTCGGCATCGGGCTCGAACACGTTCACGAAGTGCCGTTCCATGTCGTGCACGAGCAGCACGGCCCGGTCCGCATCCGGTCGCCAGTCCACCCGGTTGGCGGGCAGTTCGTCCTGCCGCGGAACCGGGTACGGCGCGATCGTCGGCAACCCCACCTGTGCGTCCTCCTGTCCTGCTCCACGTCCGGTCCGGGGCCGCCCCGGCCGGGAATCGCCGGGCCCGCCCCGTTCGCGCGGGGCCGCTCGGCCGGTCAACGACGTTCGAGTTCCGGCACCAGGTCGCGCTGGATCGCTTCGCGCAGGTCGCGCTTGCTGACCTTGCCGACGCCGGTCTGCGGGAACGCGTCGATGAACTCGACGCGGTCGGGCACCTTGTAGCCGGCGAGTCCGCGCTGCCGCACGAACTTGATCAGTTCGCGGGCCTTCGGCGCCTCGCCGCGGGCGACCACGAACGCGCAGGTGCGCTCGCCGAGGTAGGGGTCCGGCATGGACACCACGGCGGCGTCGTGCACGGCGGGGTGGGCCAGCAGGTGGTTCTCCACCTCCTCGGCCGCGACCTTCTCGCCGCCGCGGTTGATCTGGTCCTTGGCGCGGCCTTCGACGACGATGTTGCCCTCGGCGGTGAACCGCACGACGTCGCCGGTGCGGTAGAAGCCCTCGGGGGTGAACGCCTTGGCGTTGTGCTCCTCGGCCTTGTAGTAGCCGCGGATCGTGTAGGGCCCGCGGGTGAGCAGGTGCCCGGTGCCGCCGGGGGCGACGGGCCGGTCCTCGTCGTCGACGACGAGCACCTCGTCGTCCGGGGAGATCGGCCTGCCCTGGGTGCCGACGATCACGTCCTCGGGATCGTCGAGCCGGGTGTAGTTGACGAGCCCCTCGGCCATGCCGAACACCTGCTGCAGGGTGGCGCCGAGCACCGGGCGGACCCGGCGCGCGACCTCCTCGCTGCACTTGGCGCCGCCGACCTGCAGCACCTCCAGGCTGGAGAGGTCGTGCGCGGTGTTCGCCGCCGCGTCCAGCCACACCAGCGCCAGCGGCGGCACCGCGGCCAGCAGCGTGACCCGTTCCCGCTCCACGAGCGGGAAGACCTCGTCGGGGCTGGGCCTGCGCGAGAGCACCACCTTGCCCCCGGCCTGCAGCACGCCGAACGTGCCCGGCGAGCTCATCGGGAAGTTGTGCGCGGCGGGCAGCGCCACCAGGTAGGTGGTGTCGGCGGTGACTCCGCAGATCTCGTTGCTGGCGCGGAACGAGTAGGCGTAGTCGTCGTGGGTGCGCGGGATGAGCTTGGGCACCCCGGTGCTGCCGCCGGAGAGCTGGAGGAACGCGATGTCCCCCGGCCCCGGACAATCCACATCGGACGGTTCGGCGTCGATCCCGGACAGCGCGCGGAACCCGGACTCGCCCGGGTCACCCGCGATGAGCACGTGGCGCAGCCCCGGTACCTTCGCGCGCACCTCGGTGGCGAGCGCGCGGTGGTCGAACCCGCCTTCCACGTCGCAGGTGATGTAGGCGGCGGCCTCGGCGAACTCGCAGAAGTAGGCCACTTCGGTCAACCGGTGCGAGGGCAGCGCGAACACCGGCACCGCGCCGAGGCGGAACAGCGCGAAGCACACCTCGAAGAACTCGGCGATGTTCGGCAGCTGCACCACGACCCGGTCCTGCGCGCCGATGCCGAGCTCGCGCAGCCCGGCCGCGAGCCGGTCGGCGCGGGTGTCGAGCTCGCCGTAGGTCAGCGAGCGCTCGGCGTCCACGACCGCGACGCGCTCACCGTGCTCGGCGGCGCGGGCGCGGAGGATCTCGCCGAAGGTCTCCCCGCGCCAGTACCCGGCTTCGCGGTAGCGGGCGGCGTCCTTCTCGGGCCAGGTGGGGCATCCGGGCAGCATCGTCGTTCCTGTTCGTTCGGTGGTGGGCAGTGGCGTCGGGCGGTTACAGCGCGTCCGTCCAGCCCATCGCCGAGAGCGCGGTGCGGAATTTGGCGGAGGTCTCGGCGAGTTCGTCGGCCGGGTCGGAACCTTCGACGATCCCGGCGCCCGCGTAGAAGCGGACCGCGGAGTCCTCGATCTCGGCGCACCTGATCGTGACCACCCATTCTCCGTCGCCGGTGGCGTCGCACCAACCGACCATCCCGGTGTAGAAACCGCGCTCGAACGGTTCCGCTTCGGCGATGGCGACCCGGGCGTCCTCGGGCGGGGTACCGCACACGGCGGGCGTCGGGTGCATCGCGACGGCCAGCTGCAGCGAGGTGGTCTCCGCGTCGAGGAGTTCGCCGGTGATCTCGGTGGACAGGTGCCACATCGCGGCGGTGTGCACCACCGACGGCCCGTCGGGGACGACGAGGTCGCGGCACAGCGGGCGCAGCGCGGCCACCACGGCTTCGACGACGGCGGCGTGCTCGCGCAGGTCCTTCTCGGAGTGCTGCAGCTCCTCGGCGCGGCGGCGGTCCTCCGCCGGGTCCGCGCTGCGCGGCCGGGAACCGGCCAGCGGGTTGGAGCGCACCCGGGTGCCGTCCAGCGACACCAGCAGTTCCGGGCTGGCGCCGAGCAGGGTGCGGCCGGTCTCGGGCCGCTCGCCGAAGGAATCGCGGGAGCCGTCCTGGCCGCGGCGCGGCAGGTCCACGGCGTAGGTGTACCCGCCCGGGTCGGTGCCCGCGAGGTTCCGCAGCATCACCGCCGGATCCACCGGGTCCGATGTGGACAGTTCGAGGGAGCGGGCCAGCACGACCTTGCTCATCTCCCCGTCGCGCAACCGCTTGAGCACCCGCTCCACCGCGCGCTCGTACTCGGACGGTGCCGGGACGTGCTTGACCTCGTAGTCCACCCGGGGCGCGTCGGGGGCGGGCAACGGCTCGGACAGCGGTGCGGCCCGGTCCACCTCGGCGGGCAGCACCAGGTGCGCGGGCAGGTTGTCGCCGAACGGCACCGCACCGACGACGACGGGGTTCTCCCGCCCGAACTCCTCGGCGTGGCGCAGGAATTCGGCGACCTGACCGGGGAGCCGGTCGCGCCCTCCGGAGCAGGTCGTCTTCGGCACCACGGCGTCCACGCCGCGCGCCAGCATCGAGCCGCGCGGCGAGGCGAAGAAGAACGAGGAACCCGCCGCGTACCGGTCGAGCAGCACGCCCGGGGTGGCTCGCTCGCCGAGATCGTCGGATTCTCCGCGCATGGTGGTATCGCTGTCGATGGTCATGTGTGCCTTCCGTGCGGCGGTGGTCGAGGAGCGGCTCAGGCGCGCAGCGTCGCGCCGCCGTCGACGTACAGATCGTGCATCGTGATGTGCCCGGCCTGGTCGGAGAGCAGGAAGACGACCGCCTCCGCGACGTCCTCGGCCGTGGCCAGCTTGCCCAGCGGGATGCCGGTCTTGTAGGTCTCCAGCGATCCGGCGATCACCGGTGCGGGTCCGCGCTCGTCCCACAGCCGGTGCTGCATCGGCGTGTCGGTCGATCCGGGCGAGACCACGTTGCAGCGGATGCCGTGCTCGGCGAGTTCCAGCCCGAGCGACTTGGTGAACAGCGTCGCGGCCGCTTTGGAGGCGCCGTAGGCGGCCATGCCCTGGCGGGGAACGCCCGCGGCGTTGGAGCCGACGGTGACGATGGAGCCGCGGCCGCGGGGGATCATCCGCTTCGACACCGACCGGCACAGGTGGAACACGCCGGTGGTGTTCACCGCGAAGGTGCGGTGCCAGTCCGCCTCGTCGATCTCCTGCACGGTGCCGGGGCGCAGGATGCCCGCCACGTTGACCAGCAGGTCCACCGGCCCCGCTTCGCGTTCGGCGCGCTCGACCACGGATTCCACGGCGGCGGAGTCGGCGACGTCGGCGGGGCAGGCCAGCACGCGGCGGCCCTTGCCGGTGGCGGTCGAGGCGACTCCGGCGAGTTCCTCGGCGTCGAGGTCGACGGCGACGACGGTCGCCCCCAGCTCCCCGAGCGCGTGCACCACAGCGGTACCGATACCGTGGGCGGCGCCGGTCACCACCGCGACCCGGCCGCTGATGCCACTGCGGTCCATCTCGTCCTTCCCCTCGGCTGCTGCCACGACCGGGCTCGTTCTCCTGTTCCGAGACCGGCTCAGCCCTGTATGGTTAGGCTAACCTGACCACAGTGGGGTTCGGTAGGGGATGACCATCACATCTGGTCCCGCACCCCCACGCGCCCGGTTGCCCTCAGCACCAGCGGACGCGGTCCTCGCCGAGGAGGCGCGGACACGCGTCCCCACACGCGCGGGGCCGACGTGCGCCTCCCCTGCGGTCTTGTCCTGGCCGGGCGGACCATCCCTACCTGCGCGGGGCCGACGCCTCCAGGAATCTCGCCGGCGCTCGCACCATCGGACCATCCCCGCGTGCAGGGCCGACACGGTCTCCAGCGCAACAGCATTCGTCGGGCCGGGACCATCCCCGCGTGCGGGGCCGACTCCAACTCATCCGACGCACGCACCGCATCCTCAGGAGCCTCCCCGCGTGCGCGGGGCCGACCTCATCAAGCGCGAGGCCGCTGCGCAGGACCGGGGAGCATCCCCGCGTGCGCGGGGCCGACAGCAC
>NZ_JBEYUS010000087.1:0-22072 GCF_040643635.1 Saccharopolyspora sp. NPDC047091 | reverse complement strand
TATCTACATTGGGGGGTGCACAGTATTTCCCTCCCCGCCGCTCTCCCGATCTGCTCCGGGGCCCGGCGGGGGGGGGGCCCCGCGCGCACTGCACGCGGGGCACCGCAACGCGGGGCGGACGGGGATCACAGGCCGCCGATGGCGATGTACTTGGTCTCCAGGAACTCGTCGATGCCGACCTTGCCGCCTTCGCGGCCCAGCCCGGAGGCCTTCACCCCGCCGAACGGGGCCGCCGGGTTGCTCACCACCCCCTGGTTGAGGCCGATCATGCCGCTCTCCAGGGCTTCGGAGACGCGCAGCGCCCGGTTGAGGTCCCGGGTGTAGACGTAGGCGACCAGCCCGTACTCGGTGTCGTTGGCCTGGTCGATGGCGGTCTGCTCGTCGGTGAAGGTGCTGATGGGTGCGACCGGCCCGAAGATCTCCTCCCGGGTCATGCGGGCCTGCGCGGGCACGTTCTTGAGGACCGTCGGCGGGTAGAAGTAGCCGTCGCCGCCGTGCCGGGAGCCGCCGACGACGACCTCGGCGCCGTGCCCGACCGCGTCGTTGACGAGGTCGTCGACCTTGCCCAGCTGGGTGGCGTCGATCAGCGGCCCCACCTGCACGTCCTCGGCGACGCCGCGGCCGATACGCAGCGCTGCCATGCGCTCGGCCAGGCGCCGGGAGAACTCGTCGGCGACGTCGGCGTGCACGTAGAACCGGTTGGCCGCGGTGCAGGCCTCGCCGATGTTGCGCATCTTGGCCTGCATGGCGCCTTCGACGGCGGTGTCGAGGTCGGCGTCGGCGAACACCAGGAACGGGGCGTTGCCGCCGAGTTCCATCGACACGTTGAGGACCTGCTCGGCCGACTGCTCGATGAGCTTGCGGCCCACCGAGGTGGAGCCGGTGAAGGAGAGCTTGCGGGCGCGCCCGTCGCGGATCATCGGTTCCATCACCGACCCGGCGCCGACGGCGGTCACCACGTTGAGCACCCCGTCGGGCAGGCCCGCTTCCTGCAGGATCTCGGCGAGCGCCAGCATCGACAGCGGCGTCTGGTGCGCGGGTTTGATCACCGAGGTGCAGCCGGCGGCGATGGCCGGGCCGATCTTGCGGGTGCCCATGGCCATCGGGAAGTTCCACGGGGTGATCAGCAGGGTGGGGCCGACGGGCTGCTGGGTGACCAGGAAGCGGCCGGTGCCGCTGGGGGCGACGGCGTAGTCGCCGCCGATGCGCACGGCCTCTTCGGCGAACCAGCGGAAGAACTCCGAGGCGTAGGTGATCTCGCCGCGCGCTTCGGGCAGCGGCTTGCCCATTTCGAGGGTCATCAGCAGGGCGAGGTCCTCGTGGCGCTGCTGGATGAGTTCGTAGGCGCGGCGCAGGATCTCCCCGCGCTCCCGCGGCGGGTGCTTGGCCCAGGTGGCCTGGGCGTCGTGCGCGGCGGCGAGGGCGGCGATGCCGTCTTCGGGGCTGGCGTCGGCGACCGAGCACAGCGCGCGGCCGGTGGAGGGGTCTTCGACCTCGTAGGTGCGGTCGCCGGTGGCCGGGCGCCACTTGCCGCCGATGAGCAGCTGCTTGGGGGCGGCGTCGACGACGGCGGCCTCTCGGGACTCGGTGCCTGCGGGGGAGCTGCTGGGGGTGCTCATCTCTGTTCTGCGGGCCTTCCGTGTCGGCGGGTGGACATGACGCAGTCGTGATGGTTGCATGTCCCTCGCGATTGTCAACAATCCTACATTCGAGATACGACAGCTTGGAGTCGGACATGGCTGAGCTCTCGCCGGCGTTGAAGCAGGCGACACCAGTGCTGGCCGCCCGCGGGGAGGGCGTCTACCTCTACGACGAGGACGACCGCCGCTACCTCGACTTCACCGCCGGCATCGGCGTCACCAGCACCGGACACTGCCACCCCCGCGTGGTCGAAGCAGCGCAGCGCCAGGTGGGCACCCTGATCCACGGCCAGTACACGACGGTGATGCACCGGCCGCTGCTCCAGCTGACCGAACGCCTCGGCGAGGTGCTGCCCGCCGGGCTGGACCGGATGTTCTACGTCAACTCCGGCAGCGAAGCGGTCGAAGCCTCCGTGCGGCTGGCCCGCCAGGCCACCGGGCGCCAGACCATCGTCGCCTTCCACGGCGGATTCCACGGCCGCACCATGGGCGCCGGTGCGCTGACCACCTCCGGGGTGAAGGTGCGCGCCGGCATCGGGCCGATGATGCCGGGCGTGGCGTTCAGCCCGTTCCCCGAGACCTACCGGCACGGCTGGTCCGAGGCCGAAGCGGTGCGCTTCGCCCTCGCCGAACTCGACCAGCTGCTGCTGACGGTCACCTCCCCGAAGGACACCGCCGCGTTCATCGTCGAACCCGTCCTCGGCGAAGGCGGCTACATCCCCACGCCCCCGGAATTCCTCGAAGGGCTGCGCGAACGCGCCGACCGGCACGGCATCCTGCTCATCGCCGACGAGGTCCAGACCGGGGTGGGGCGCACCGGGAAGTTCTGGGGGCACCAGCACTCCACCATCACACCCGACATCCTGATCACCGCCAAGGGCATCGCCAGCGGGTTCCCCATCTCCGGCATCGCCGCCTCCGCCGACCTGATGGGCAAGGCGTGGCCCGGCTCGCAGGGCGGCACCTACGGCGGCAACGCGGTCGCCGCGGCCGCCGCCCTGGCCACCCTGGACGTCGTGCGCGACGAGCACCTCGTGGACAACTCCGCCGAACAGGGCGCCCGCCTGCAGGAAGGGCTGCGCAAGGTCGCCGCCGAACACCCCGTCATCGGTGAGGTCCGCGGCCGCGGGCTCATGATCGGCAACGAGTTCACCACGCCCGACGGCCGACCCGACACCGCCACCGCCACCCGCGCCCACGCCGCCGCCGCCGAACGGGGCCTGCTGCTGCTGACCTGCGGTCCCGCGGGCAACGTGGTGCGGATGATCCCGCCGCTGATCGTCACCGCCGAGCAGGTCGACGACGGCGTCGCCCTGTGGTCCGAAGCCGTCGCGGCGGCCGTCGCCGGCTGACCCGCGCCGACCCCGGAGCACCCCGGCGGGGTGCGGTGCCCGTGCACCGCACCCCGCTGCTGCGTTCGGACGCGGGTTTTCCCGCGGATGCCCCGCACCCGTTGCGCCCGCCGGTTCCGGACGGGTGGTTTCCATACCGTTGCGGTAGCGGTGTGCCGATCGCCACGGCGCTTCTGGGATGCTGCACCGCACAGGTCGGCACGGAGCGTGTCGGCGAGTCGACTCCGCAGGTGTGAAGGTCATGAGTGATTGGTCGGCGAATCCGCCGAGGGGCCGACGGCCGCAGCAGGGCGGCTACGACTACTACGCCCGCAGCCGCGGTGGTGGCGGTGCGCCGCCGCAGCCACCACCCGCCCGCCGCACCGGGCCGCCGCCCCCGCCGCCGCGGCGCAAGCGGATGGGCTGGGGCAAGCGCATCGGCATCGTCGTGCTGGTGCTGCTGCTGGTCGTGGTCGGATTCGGCATCTACGTCGACAGCGTGCTGCAGCGCACCGAAGCCCTCGAGTACGACGGGCGCATCGCCGACACGCCCGGCACCAACTGGCTGCTGGTGGGTTCCGACAGCCGCGAAGGGCTCGACGAGTCCCAGCGCGAGGAGCTCTCGGCCGGGGACGCCGCCGGGCGCCGCACCGACTCGATGATGCTCGTGCACATCCCCACCGGCGGCGGCAAGCCCGCGCTGGTCAGCCTGCCCCGCGACTCCTACGTCCCGATCCCCGGGCACGGCAAGGACCGGCTCAACGCCGCGTTCTCCATCGGCGGCCCGCAGCTGCTGGCCGAAACCGTGGAAACGGTCACCGACGTGCACATCGACCACTACGCCGAGATCGGCTTCGGCGGGTTCTCCGACCTGGTCGACGCCGTCGGCGGCGTGGACATGTGCCTGGAGGAGCCGATGGAGGACGAGAAGGCCAACGCGCACCTGCCCGCGGGCTGCCAGGAGCTCGACGGGCCGCAGGCGCTGTCGTTCGTCCGCGCCCGCTACTCCCTCAAGGGCGGCGACCTCGAACGCGCGGAGAACCAGCGCAAGCTGCTGGGCGCGCTGACCGACAAGGCGATGGGCCCGGCGACGCTGCTCAACCCGTTCCGGATGGTGCCGCTGGCCAACGCGGCGGGCACCACGTTCCTGCTCAACGACTCCGACCACGTCTGGCACCTGTTCTGGCTGGTCAAGGCGCTCGGCGACGTCAGCGGCGGCAACGGGATCACCACCAGCGTCCCGTTCGGCGACTTCGTGCGCACCGACAGCGGCCAGTCCGTCATCAAGTGGGACAGCGCGAACGCATCCCGCCTGTTCGGGGCCATCGCGGCGAACGAACCGATCCCGGACGACCTCGTCGGCCCCTGATCGGCTCCTTGTCGGCGCAGTGCACGAACGAGAAGGGGTGGGACCGGAATCCGGTCCCACCCCTCCTTCGTGCCGCCGCCCGGGCCCCTACCCGGCGAACCGCGCCAGCTGCCCCGGATCGCCGTTGAACGTGTTCTGGTCACCGGGGAACACCCCGGTGTTGTTGAACTGCCAGATCGCCTGGTAGTCCCAGCCCGCCGGCAGCGGCCCCATCTCCGGGGCGAACCGCGCCAGCCACAGCGGGTTGTTCGCCGCGAAGTCCGGGTTCGACCCCGTGCACTGGTCCCACCAGCGGGTCGTGGTGTAGATCGTGGGGAACCGGCCGGTGCGGGCCTGGTAGGTGCCGCTGAAATCGGCGATCCACCCCGACATCTGCTCCGGGGACAGGCCGTAGCACGTGTCGCCGTACGGGTTCGACTCGATGTCCAGCGCCCCCGGCAGGGTCCGCCCGTCCGGCAGCCAGCCACCGCCGTGGTCGACGAAGTAGTGCGCCTGTTCGGCGCCGGTGGAGCTGTCGGGCAACCCGAAGTGGTAGGCGCCGCGGACCATGCCCGCCGCCGCCGCACCTTCGTACTGCTGCAGGTAGCTGTCGCTGGTGAACCCGATGCCCTCGCTGGCCTTGACGTAGGCGAACCGGGCCCCGTCGGCGTAGGCCCGCGGCCAATCCACCGCCCCCTGGTGCCCGCTGACGTCCATGCCCGCCACCCCCGGACCGCGCACACCGGGCAGGGAGCGGTCGGTGTCCTCGGTGGCGGAGCGGCCGACGCTGAACCCGGCCCACGCCCCGTCCGGGTCGGAGCGGTCCAGGCGCGGGGCCCCGTCCCCGGAGGCGGGGGTCGCGGCGGAAGCGGGGGACACGATCGCGGCCAGCAGCGCACCGGTCAACGCGGCCGTCAGCCCGTGGCGCAGCCGGCGGCTCCGGGACGGGCGTGGATGTCGGGGAACGGGCACGGCGGTTCGCCTCCAATGGTGCGGGACGTCCGGTCGGCGCACGCCCGGTCGGCCACTGCGGGTGCTCGCCCGGGTCGAAGATCGTGCGGGCGGAGGATAACCGCTTGATCGGCAACCCGCCCGATCTCAGTCGCTCGACCGTGACCGGAGCGGATTGGATATTCGCCGCCACGTCGGGTACCTGTCGGGCCATGGCAGAACGAACCCACGGACCCGGCGGCCCCCGGCGCGGCGGGCACGGCCGCCCCGACCGCCGGCCCGGGCGCGAGGGCGCCCCCCAACAGCACTCCGGGCCGCGCGACGCCGCCGGGCTGCGCGACGCCGCCGGGCTGCGCGCGCTGCTGCGCGAACTGCACGGCGCCGGCTACGGCCGCTACAAGACGCTGACCGGGGACTGGTCGTTCGACGGGTTCGACCTGGAGGTCCAGCGCGTCCAGCCCGACCCCTACGCCCCCGCCAGCCGCTGCGAGGTGCGGGTGCACCCCGCCACCGCGGGCCTGCCCGAGCAGCTGCGGTCCACACCGGTGCGGGCGCGGGCGGTGGCCGGGTTCCTGGTGCGCGCCGCGGAACGCCGGTTGCGCGAGAGCGGGCTGCGCGTCGACGCGGGCCGCCAGCAGGTCCTCGACCGCAGTTCCTGCCAGGTGCTGCCCGACGGCGGGGTGCGGCTGCGGCTGGGCATCGACCTGCCCGGGCGCGGGCGCAGCATCGACGGCCGCGCCGCCGAACGCGCCCTGTGCGACCGGGTGCCCGACGTGGTGGAGGCGGCGCTGCGCCACGCCACCGCCGACCAGGACCGGCTGCGGGAGTTCGTGGAATCGGTGGAGGACACCGACGCGCTGCGCGAGGAGCTCGCCGCCCGCGACCTGGTGGCGTTCGTCGCCGACGGCTCGGTGCTGCCGCGGCGCAGCGGCGTCGACGAACGCCCCCTGCCGGATGCGGTGCCGTTCCGCTCCCCGGAGTCGATGCGGGTGTCGGTGACCCTGCCCAACCGGGGCGAGATCACCGGCATGGGCATCGGAGAGGGCATCACCCTCGTCGTCGGCGGCGGCTTCCACGGCAAGTCGACGCTGCTGCGCGCCCTGGAGAACGGCGTGTACGACCACGTGCCCGGCGACGGGCGGGAACTGGTCGTCAGCCGCGAGGACACCGTCAAGGTCCGCGCCGAGGACGGGCGCCGCGTGCACCGGGTGGACGTGAGCCCGTTCGTGAGCCACCTGCCCACCGGCGCCGACACCACCGACTTCTCCACCGACAACGCCTCGGGCTCCACCTCGCAGGCCGCGGCGATCGTGGAATCGGTGGAGGCCGGGGCCGGGGTGCTGCTGGTCGACGAGGACACCGCGGCCACGAACCTGATGATCCGGGACGCGCGGATGCAGGCGCTGGTGGCCAAGGAATCCGAGCCGCTGACCCCGTTCCTGGACCTGATCCGGCCGCTGTCGCGGTCCCGCGGGGTCTCCACGGTGCTGGTGATGGGCGGCTCGGGCGACTACATGGACGTCGCCGACCGGGTGCTGATGATGGACTCCTACCGGGCGCGGGAGGTCACCGAGCAGGCCCGGCGGCTGGCGGCGACCCCGACCGGGCGCAGCCGGGAGGCC
Organism: Saccharopolyspora sp. NPDC047091; assembly: GCF_040643635.1. Classification (NCBI taxonomy): domain Bacteria; kingdom Bacillati; phylum Actinomycetota; class Actinomycetes; order Pseudonocardiales; family Pseudonocardiaceae; genus Saccharopolyspora; species Saccharopolyspora sp. NPDC047091. The sequence continues at coordinate 15,180 of NZ_JBEYUS010000087.1, read as the reverse complement.
GAGGAGTTCCCGCCGGTGCGCGCCCGCATCCCCGACCCGTCCTCGCTCGACGGTCCGCGCCCGAAGGTGCGCTCGCGCGGCACCGATGCGCTGACGCTGGGCGAGTCGACGGTGGAGCTGCGCGCGGTGGAGCAGCTGGTCGACCCCGCCCAGGTCACCGGGATCGGGCTGGCGCTGGTGACGTGCGTGCGGGCAGGCCTGCTGGACGGGCGGCGCACGGTCGCCGAGGTCCTCGACGAATTCGGGGCGCGCGTCGCCGAACGCGGCGTGGCCGGGGTGGACGAGCGGTACGCGGGTGATTTCGCGGTGCCGCGCCGCTTCGAACTGGCCGCGGCGCTCAACCGGCTGCGGACGTTGCGGGTCGCGGCGTTCCGGGACTGATCGCTGCCCGGCGGGTTTCCCGTCCCGAGCCCGCCGGGCACACGGTGGTGGCAGGGTCGCTTCGGGAACGGAGGCCGATGATGCCGGGGCGCGGCGCGGCGGAGCAGTACCGGGACCGCGAGCACGCGGGGGAGGTGCTGGCCGAGCGGCTGGCCGACCGGACGTGGGTGCGGCCGGTGGTGCTAGGCCTGGCCCGCGGCGGGGTGCCGGTGGCCGCGCGGGTCGCCGCCCGGCTCGCCGCGCCGCTGCGGGTGGCGGTGGCCCGCAAGATCGGCGCGCCCGGGCAGCCGGAGCTGGCGCTGGGCGCGGTCACCGCGCACGGCCCGCCGAGCTACGACGAGCGGCTGCTGCGGTCGTTCCGGGTGGACGAGGCGGCGCTGGCGCGGGCGTGCGAGCGGGAACGCGCCACCGCCCGCGCCCGCGAAGAGCGCTTCGGGACCGGCCGGGAGCTGCAGGTCGCGGGACGGGACGTGCTGCTGGTCGACGACGGGCTGGCGACGGGGGCGACGGCGCGCGCCGCGGCGCGGATGCTGCGGCGACTCGGCCCGCGGTCGGTGGTGCTGGCGGTGCCGGTGGGCGCCCCGGACGCGGTGGCGGCGTTGCGGGCGGAGACCGACGAGGTGGTGTGCGTGCTGCAGCCGGTGGACTTCAGCGCGGTGGGGCAGTGGTACGGGAGCTTCGCGGCGACCACCGACGAGGAGGTCGCCCGGCTGCTGGCGAGCACCGGGTGATGGTGGCGCCGCCCGGTGCCGACCTGCACGGTGGTGACGCTGCGTGGTCCCGGCCCGGGCGGTGGGGGTGTGGCGGGATGTCGCCGGCCGTCCCACATCCCAAGAAAAGATCGTTGCGTGATGCGCAACCCAGGCGTGAGGTTGTGCGGGAAACGGGTTGTTCTCGAGAACTTTCGCACCGAAGGTGTGGTCTCTACCGCTTCCGTGGGGTTGGCTGAGCTGTTATGACCCTCCCCGCGCACTCCGATCACGCTCCGGCCCCGACCCAGCGGCGCTCGTCCGCCCCCGGCGGCAGGCGACCCGGGGTCGACGACGGTGGCTACACCGCGGAGGTCGCCCTCCAGGTCGGCGAAGCCGCCCACGTCCTGGGGGAACGGCTCGGCGATCCCGCCATGTCGCACTCGATCGCCGACCTGGAGCAGTCCACCCGCGGTTTCGCCGCCACCGCCGAAGGCATGGCCGCCGGGGTCGCCGGCATCACCGAGTGGTTGCGCGCCGCCGGGCACGCCGGCGCCCTGACCGGGCACGCCAGCGTCGTGGCCGAACGGCTCGTGCACGTCAGCCGCGAGCTGACCCGGCTCGCCGACGCGGTCGACGCCGCCGAACACCCCGCCTGATCACCGGCGCCCGCTCAGCCCTCGGGTTCGTCGCCCGCGGACGGCGGTTCGGGGCGCAGCAGGGCGGGGTCGTCGTCGGCGGGCGGTTCGGCGTCGAGCTCCTCCTGGGCGCGGGTGGGGTGGTTGCCCTGCAGGAGGCCGCGCACGTCCTGTTCCAGCGCGTCGTCCTGGGCGGGACCGTGCTTGTCGCTGCCGCGTTGCATCGGTGCCCTCCTTCCTTCGTGCGGCCCGCGTTCGGGCCGTCTCCGTCGTGGGGTCCCTCGCCTACCGTCGTCCGGGTGGTCGAATCCCGCTGCGCGGGAGGCGTATCCCACGATCTTTGAAGTTAGGCACGCTAACGAACTAGCGTGGGATGACGTGACCGCACACGACACCCGGGCGACCGCGACCAGAACCGACCGGGCACTGCCCCGCAGCTTCGTGCTGACCATCGCCGCCGGGACCGTGCTCCAAGCGCTCAACGCCTCCACCATGGCCGTGGCCCTGGTCGACATCCGCGACGAGTTCCACGCGGGCGCCGCCGCCTCCTGGCTGATCTCCGGGCTCTACCTGGCCACCGCCATCGGCTCGCCCACCGCCGGACGCCTGGCCGACCGCATCGGCCCACGCCGCGTGTTCACCACCTCCCTCGCGCTCACCGTGCTCAGCTCGCTGCTCGCCCCGCTCGCACCCGACCTCGGCTGGCTCATCGGGCTGCGCATCCTGCTCGGCCTGGGCACCTGCGCGGCGTTCCCCGCAGGCGTGGCCATGCTGCGCGCCGAAGCCGACCGGCGCGGCACCGCCCTGCCCGCCGGGGCGCTGAGCGCACTGGCCATCGGCGGCCAGGTCATGATCGCCTTCGGGCCCGTCGTCGGCGGGCTGCTGGTGTCCTGGCAGGGCTGGCAATCGATCTTCCTGATCAACGTGCCCCTCAGCGTCGCCGTCGGCATCGCCGCCCGGCGCCACCTGCCCGCCGACCCGCCCCGGCCGCCGACCACCACCACCGCGGTGCTGCGCGGCCTCGACCTGCCCGGCGGCGCCCTGTTCACCGGTTGCATCGCCGTGCTCATGCTGTTCCTGCTGTCCCTGGCCGACCAGCCCAGCTGGTGGCTGCTCGGACTGCTCGCCGTCCTCGTCGCCGCCTTCGCCGCGTGGGAACTGCGGGTGCCCGACCCGTTCGCCGACGTGCGGATGCTCGCCCGCAACCGGCCGCTGACCGGCACCTACCTGCGCACCGCCCTGACCTACGTCGCCTTCTACACCGTCTTCTACGGGTATCCGATGTGGCTGCAGAGCGCCCGCGGCCTCACCCCCGATCAAGCCGGACTGGTCGTGCTGCCCATCGCGCTGCTGGCGATGGGCTCGGTGGCCGTGGCCGGACGCGTCATCCGCCGCCGCGGCCACCGGCCCGTGCTGCTGGTCGGATCGGTGGCGCTGCTGGCCGGCGGGCTCGGACTGACCCAGCTGCACTCGGCCAGCGGCCTGGTGCTGCTGCTCGGCGTCGCCGCCGTGCTCGGCCTGCCCAACGGGTTCAACAACATCGGCAACCAAGCCGCCCTCTACCAGCAGGCCGACGCCGCCGACGCGGGCATGGCCTCCGGGCTCTACCGCACCTCCCAGTACGTCGGCGCCAACATCGCCGCCGCCGTCATCGAACTCGGCTTCGCCGGACCGGCCGCTGACGCCGGACTGCACCGGCTCGGTACCGTCGTAGCCGTGATCAGCGCCGTGCTGCTGGCAGGCGCCCTGGGAGAACGGCTCACCAGCGGGCGCCGCACGGGCGGTGCGTTCCCACCCGCACGGAGTTGATCACTATGGTGGCGTGGTGCGGGCACGAGCGGTGCCCGCCGGGGCAGGAGGTGTACCGGTGGATCGGGGCAGTGCAGGCGATGCGTCGGCCGCATTCGATTCGCTGCTCAACAGCCTCGTCGAAGGAGGCGGCGAGCAGCGCCGCACCGAACACGGCCCCGGCGGCCTCGGCCTGTCCAACCTCCTCGACCCCGAAGCCCACGACGTGGTCTCCAAAGCCATCCACGCCACCGTCGACTGGGGCAGCCGCGAACTCGACAGCACCCACCTGCTGTGGGCGGTCACCCAGGTCGACTCCACCGCCCGGATGCTCGCCGACTCCGGCGTCCGCGTCACCGACCTCGCCACCGGAGTCCGCACCGTCGCGGGCACCGTCGACGCCGTCGCGGGCGGACCGCGCCGCGCACCCGTGCTGTCCTCCTCCGCGCGCCGCGCCCTGCTCGGCGCCCACCAGCAGGCCCTCGGCGAAGGAGCCGAAGTCGTCGGCGCCCGCCACGTGCTGCTCGGCCTCGCTCACGACCCCGAATCCGTCGCGGGCCGCGCCCTGGCCCGCGCCATGGAAGGCGGCGACCGCACCACCCGCGGCACCAGCACGGGTTCGCTGAGCGCCACCCCGCGCCTGGACGAGTTCGGCCTCGACATGACCGAACTCGCCCGCAACGGCGCCCTCGACCCCGTCATCGGCCGCGACGAGGAGATCGACCAGGCCATCGAAGTCCTCGGCCGCCGCTCCAAGAACAACCCCGTGTTCATCGGAGACCCCGGAGTCGGCAAGACCGCCCTGGTCGAAGGCCTCGCCCAGCGCATCGTCGACCGCGACGTGCCCTGGCCGCTGGCCGGGAAACGCCTCGTGTCCCTGGACCTGGCGGGCATGGTCGCCGGGGCCAAGTTCCGCGGCGAATTCGAGCAACGCTTCCGCGACGTACTCACCGAACTGCGCACCCACCGCGACGACGTCGTCGTGTTCATCGACGAGATGCACAGCATCGTCGGCGCGGGCGCGGGGGAGGGCTCCATGGACGCGGGCACCATGCTCAAACCCGCCCTCGCCCGCGGCGAACTGCACCTGATCGGCGCCACCACCGTCGAGGAGTACCGCAAGCACGTCGAGAAGGACCCGGCGCTGGAACGCCGCTTCCAACCCGTCCTGGTGCCCGAACCGTCCGTCGAGGACACCATCCGCGTCCTCGACGGCGTCGCCGAGAAGTACCGCCGCCACCACCGGGTCCGCATCGCCCCCGACGCCCTCGACGCCGCCGCCCGCCTCGCCGACCGCTACCTCACCGACCGGTTCCTGCCCGACAAGGCCTTCGACCTGCTCGACCAGGCCTGCTCCCGGGTGCGGATGCGCCGCGGCGGCACCTCCTGGGCCCCAGAACCGCTCGTGGAGGCCTCCGACATCGCCGACGTCGTCGCCCGCCGCACCGGCATCCCCGTCGCCGAAGTCTCCGACCAGGACCGGCGCCGCCTGCTCGACCTCGAACAACGCCTCGCCGAACGCGTCGTCGGCCAGCCCATCGCCGTGCGCTCCGTCGCCGAAGCCGTCCGCCGCGCCCACGCCGGGCTCGCCGACCCCGACCGGCCCATCGGCAGCTTCCTGTTCCTCGGCCCCACCGGCGTCGGCAAGACCGAACTCGCCCGCGCCCTGTCCCGCGCCCTGTTCGGCGACGCCGACCGCATGGCCCGCTTCGACATGGGCGAGTTCCAGGACAAGCACACCGTCTCCCGCCTCATCGGCGCCCCACCCGGCTACGTCGGCTACGAGGAAGCCGGGCAGCTCACCGAACGCATCCGCCGCCAGCCCTACTCGGTGGTGCTGCTCGACGAAGTCGAAAAAGCCCACCCCGACGTGTTCAACACGCTGCTGCAGGTCCTCGACGCCGGACGCCTCACCGACGCCCAGGGCCGTGCCGTCGACTTCCGCAACACCGTGATCATCATGACCTCGAACATCGGTGCCGACCGCATCCTCGACTCCGCCGCCCCCGCCGACGAACTCGCCGACGCGCTCCTCGACGACCTGCGCGGCTTCTTCCGCCCCGAATTCCTCAACCGCATCGACGAGGTCACCGTCTTCCAAGCCCTCGGCGACCGCGAACTCGGCCAGATCACCTCGCTGCTGCTGGAACGCACCGCCGCTCAGCTGCGCGAGCAGGGCATCCGGATGGAGATCTCCGACGCCGCCATGACCTGGCTCGCCGAACGCGGCGCGGGCGGCGAGTTCGGCGCCCGACCCCTGCGGCGCATCATCCAGCGCGAACTCGACACCCGCCTCGCCTCGCTGCTGCTGGACGGATCGCTGACCGACGGGGGAGACGTCCTCGTCGACGTCCTCGGCGGCGAACTGTCCCTGCACGTCTCCGCCGCCCGCCACGGCGCACCCGGCGGCCGCCACGCCGCACCCGCGCACCGCCGCACCGGCGCACCCGCCTGACCCACCCCGCAGCACCCCGCCGGCGACCACGGCAATGGCACGGGCAGGCGGCACGGCGGTGCGCGGCCTGATCGTTTGCCCCGCGCCCCGTCCGGGTAGCCCGGCGAAGACCGGTGATCCGCACCCGCCCCGGGAGGCACCGATGCCGCAGACCCTGGCGCACAAGCTCATCGCCACCCACCTCACCGACGGCGAACCCGCCCCCGGCGCCGAGATCGGCCTGCGCATCGACCAGACCCTCACCCAGGACGCCACCGGCACCCTCGTCATGCAGGAACTCGAAGCGTTCGGGCTCCAGCGCGCCCGCACCCGCCTCAGCGTCCAATACGTCGACCACAACCTGCTGCAGACTGACGAGAAGAACGCCGAAGACCACGACTACCTGCGCACCGCCGCCGCCCGCTACGGCATCTGGTACTCCCGGCCCGGCAACGGCGTCTCCCACCCCACCCACATGCAGCGCTTCGGCACCCCCGGCGCCACCCTCGCCGGCTCCGACTCCCACACCTGCGCCGCCGGATCCCTGGGCATGCTCGCCATCGGCGTCGGCGGCCTCGAAGTCGCCCTCGCCATCACCGGCGCACCCCTGCGCCTGCGCATGCCCCAGGTGTGGGGAGTGCACCTCGACGGGCGGCCACCGCCGTGGGTGTCGGCCAAGGACGTGGTGCTGGAGATGCTGCGCCGCCACGGCGTCGCGGGCGGCGTCGGGCGCATCATCGAATACCACGGGCCCGGCCTCGCCGAACTCACCGCGATGGACCGGCACGTCATCGCGAACATGGGCGCCGAACTCGGCGCCACCACCACCGTGTTCCCCGCCGACGACGCAGTCCGCGACTTCCTGCGCGCCCAGGACCGCGACGCCGACTTCACCCCGCTGGCCGCCGACCCCGGCGCCACCTACGACCACACCGAGCACATCGACCTGTCCACCCTCGAACCGCTCATCGCCCGCCCGTCCTCGCCCGGCGACGTCGTGCCCGTGCGCGAAGCCGCAGGCGCCGACATCGGCCAAGCCGTCATCGGCTCCTCCGCCAACCCCGGGCTGCGCGACTTCGCCACCGCCGCCGACATGGTCCGCGGCCGCCGCATCGCCGAGCAGGTCAGCTTCGACATCAACCCCACCTCCCGCCAGACCCTCACCGACCTCGCCACCACCGGAGACCTCACCGCCCTGATCACCGCGGGCGCCCGCCTGCACCAGACCGGCTGCCTCGGCTGCATCGGCATGGGCCAAGCCCCCGCGGCAGGCACCCGCTCGCTGCGCACCTTCCCCCGCAACTTCCCCGGACGCTCCGGCACCCCCGACGACTCGGTGTGGCTGTGCTCCCCGGAAACCGCCACCGCCGCCGCCCTCACCGGCCGCATCACCGACCCCCGCGACCTCGCCGACGACCTCGGCCTGCGGCCCCACGTGCGGTGGCCGCAGCACACCGCGATCAACACCGGCATGCTCGTCGCCCCGCCACCGGCCGCCGAAGCCGAACGCATCCGCCCCGAGAAGGGCACCAACATCTCCGCGCTCCCGGAGTTCACCGCCCTGCCCGACCAGCTCGACACTCCCGTGCTGCTGATCACCGGCGACGACGTCTCCACCGACGAGATCTCCCCGGCCGGCGCCCGCGCCCTGCCGCTGCGCTCCAACATCCCCGCCCTCGCCCGCTTCACCTTCACCCGCCTCGACCCCGACTACCCGCGCCGCGCGGAGAACACCGGGCCGCACCTGATCGTCGGCGGCGACAACTACGGGCAGGGCTCCTCCCGCGAGCACGCCGCCATCACACCCCGCTACCTCGGCGTGCGGCTGGTCCTCGCGAAGTCCTTCGCCCGCATCCACTGGCAGAACCTCATCAACTTCGGCATCCTGCCGCTGCGGTTCACCGACCCCGACGACCACGACCGCATCGACCTCGGCGACGTCCTCACCACCAGCGGCCTGCGCGACGCACTCCGCTCCGGCGAACCCCTCACCCTCCGCAACACCACGAAGAGTCGCGACATCACCGCCGAACCTCACCTCTCCGAGCGACAGGTGGAGATCGTCCTCGCCGGAGGCATCATCGCGCTGTCGGCCACGTCCCCCTAAGTCTTCGCACGATGGTGGCCAGCCTTGTTTCGATCGGACTAGCGCTCCTACCGTGAGGAAACAGCGGTCGAGCACCCGGCCATGACGTCCCTGGCCCCTCGGAACCGCAGCGCCGCACCCCAGGCCCCGCCACCGAGATCACCGGTGGCCGCCGCAACGCGCCGCCGCGATCCCCGAGGACCCACGGACCCACCAGGCCGGCCCGCCGCGAGCAGCACTCGAACACGGGGGAGGCAGTGTGATTCTCGCGAACACCGGCAACAGCGACCGCACCGCGCACCAGCGGCACGACCAGGTCGAACTCGCACCGCAACGCACGATCACGCCACCTCGCGACCCAGGGGAACCCGTCATCGGCACCCCCGGCCACCCCCGCGCGCTGCGGCTCGCGGTGCACCGGCCCGACCCCGGCGTCGTCATCGTCCACGTCGGCGGCGAAATCGACCTCGCCGCCGCACCACGCCTCGGCGAAATGGTCCGCCAACGCCTCACCGCCGCCGCCCTGCGCGCCATCGTCCTCGACCTCGCCGACGTCACCTTCTGCAGCTCCGCCGGACTCGAACTGCTCCTGCACGCCCAACGCCGCGCCGAAGCCCGCCGCACCCCGCTCTACATCGTCTTCGGCACCGGAGCCGTGCTGCGGCTGATCACCCTCACCGGCCTCGCCGACCGGTTCACCAGCCGCGACACCACCACCCACGCGCTCGCCGACATCCGCCGCCACCACCTGTGACCGGACCGCGAGCTCACCACGGGCGGCACATCGCCACCCGCGGCCACCCCGGGAACACCGACCGCTCCGCGTCGAGCCGCGCCGCCAACCCCGGCGACAACGCCCCCTCCGGCACCACCCGGAACCCCAAACGCGCGTAGTACGGGGCGTTCCACGGCACCTCCCGGAACGTCGTCAACGACACCCCCGCGCACCCGCGCCGCACCGCCCGCGCACCCGCGTGCGCCAGCAACACCGCACCGATGCGCCGCCGCGCCCACCCCGGATCCACGCTCACCTGCGCCACGTGCAACGCCCCGTCGAGCACCTCCGCGGCCAGGAACGCCACCGGGCCCGGCCCCTGCACCGCCACCCACAACGAACCCGACTCCCGGAAACCCGCCAGCACCTCCACCGGCAACGGCGCGTCCGAGGCCACCCGCGCCATGCCCACCTCGGCGAAGCACCACCCCGAACGGCGCTCCACCTCCGGCAACACCGCCAGCTCCTCGGCCCGCGCCGCGCGAATCAACACCACCCCAGCATCACCACCCGCCCGCACCGGCGGCAACCGAATTCGAAACCGACCACACCGTTTCTCCCACCAACGGGGAAACCGCACCGCACAGCCCCGCGAGCGGGCACACTGGGCACCGTGACCGGATCACTGGAAGATCAGGTGGCGCAGCGGCACACCGCTCCCGCGCCCAGCATCGCCGACCCACCGAGCCTGGTGGAACTGGCCGCCGGAACCATCCGACACATGATCATCAGCGGTGGGCTCCGCTGCGGCGACCGCATCGTGGAGAACCGGCTCACCCACGAGCTGGGCATCAGCCGCCCACCCCTGCGCGAAGCGCTGCGCGTGCTCGAACACGAAGGCCTCGTGCGCCAACTGCCCCGCAGAGGCGTCATCGTCACCCCGCTGACCCTGCACGACATCTACGAGATCGTCACCCTGCGCCGCGAACTCGAACGCCTCGCCGTGCACCGCGGCATCCCCGTGCGCGAACCCGCCCGGCTGCGCCGCTGCCGCACCGCACTCGACGCCCTCACCGCCACCACCGGCGACCCCGCGCTGTTCGCCGAACGATCCCTGCAACTGCGCCTGGCCGTCATCGGCCTCGCGGGCAACGAACGCCTCGAGGACACCTGCCGCACCCTCGGCCTGCAGCTCATGCTCACCCTCACCCACCGCGTCGCACCCGCCCCCGACCTCGCCGCTCAACGACGACTGGTCGAGGTCATCGCCGACGGCGACCCCGATACGGTGCTGGCGGAACTGGCCCGCACCACCGACCCCCGCGCCTTCGACGGCATCGAGGGGGTCGTCGGCGGCCACTCCCACGACGCGGTGCAATGGCTGCGCCGCGAACGCGCCGACCCGGAGGACCCGTGAACGCCCCAGCCGACACCGCCCGCACCATCACCCTCGGCGAACACACCCCGCAGCTGGCCGAGAGCGCCTGGGCCGCACCCGGCGCCACCCTCATCGGCCGCGTGCACCTGCACACCGACGCCAGCGTCTGGTACGGGGCGGTGCTGCGCGGCGACAACGAGGACATCACCGTCGGCGAACGCAGCAACGTCCAGGACGGCTGCGTGCTGCACGCCGACCCCGGATTCCCCGCCACCGTCGGCCGCGGCGTCACCGTCGGGCACCGCGCCGTGCTGCACGGCTGCACCGTCGGCGACGACTGCCTGATCGGCATGGGCGCGGTCGTGCTCAACGGCGCGGTGATCGGGGAGGGTTCGCTGATCGCCGCCGGAGCAGTCGTCCTCGAAGGCGTCGAGATCCCGCCCGGCTCGATGGTCGCGGGCACCCCCGGCAAGGTGCGCCGCGAACTCACCGAGGACGAACGCGCCCGCCTGCGGTTCTCCGCCGAGGTCTACGTCGCCAACGCCGGCCGCCACCGCGACGCCCTCACCGGCTGACCCGCCACCGGCGCGGCAGGGGAGGGGAGCGGTACCCGCCGCACCGGCCTCGAACATGCGAAATGCCGTGGCTTCCGTCCGAAGTGGACGGGAGCCACGGCATCGTCAGCAAGCCTGCGTGGGTCGCGAGGTCTCACTTGATGTGGCGTTGACCGTGCTCGCCGGAGCACCGCCAGAGCGGTGGGCGCCGGTCCGCGACCCGGTGGGGCGCCACGTTCAGCCGGGGTGAACCGGGGCTGACGAACAGAGCCTTCAGCTCTGACCGCGACGGGCGGCCGAGCTCACGACCTGCGAGTGGGGGTGTCGCATCACGGTGCGAGCCCGTCCCATCTCCCGTGCCATGTCACCCAGCCAACGAACCAGACCTGCCATCTCGGCATCCCTTCACGCGTAGTGGTCCAGCCGCCACCACCCGCCCCGTGCCCCGCGAACTGGTGCGCCCCGGGTGAGCGAGTGGTGCCACCCCCGTAGTCGTCACTGGTGAACGCCGTGTTTCACCCTGCAAGTAACGAAGAGGTAACGACCACGGAGTGGGCCGATTTCACCCCCCACACCCGAATCAAACGATTCACCCCCGCCCGCCGAACCAGCGTGCGCAACGCCCCCGCCCTCGCCCTGTCAGCGGCGAAGCCGCTGAGCGGCGGCCACCAAGGACACCGGCACCGCCGCGGATTCTCAGCGGTGCTCACGCGAGGACAGCGTCTTCTCCTGCGGCGGAGCCACCTGCGAAGCAGCGAGGAGAACGCTCAGGTTCCGCCACCTGACCTCCCCAGCAACGGAACCAGAGCCGGACTCAAACAGGCCGACTGCCCACCGCATCCCGCACTTCTTCCACCATCGACATCCCCGACTCCCGCGCACAATGCGCACAGCAGAAGAACCGCCCGCTCACCTCCACCCCGTGCCCCAAGATCCGGCACCCGCAGTGCTCGCACTGCGGCGCCAACCGCTGCGCCGCGCACTCGAACGAATCGAACACGTGCACCCCGCCACCCGACGTGCGCACCTCGAAACTCATCCAGTACTCGTTCCCGCACACCTCGCACGTACCCATCACCACATCGCCTCCACGACCATCGGGGACCGCGCGCCACACCGGCACGCCCTGCGAAAGGCCCCAGCATGCGAGGCCCCGCGCACCCCGGCAACCGCCATGACCTGCACGAGCGATCACCCGGCCCGGTTCGGCGGCACTCACCCCCACCGGCGATGTGCCACGATGATCGACGCTCAGCAGTGGTCTGCACCAACCCGCTCCGAACGAGGGGACACCACATGCACGACGACCGCGCCGTAGTGGAAAAACGCCTCGACCGCATCCTCGCCGAACGACTCCGGCCCGCCGTGCACACCCGCACCCACCCCCTCGACATCGCCGCCTGGCACGTCCCCGGCGAACCCGTACCCGCCCACCAAGCCCTCCATGCCCAGTACACCCCCGTCCACATCGGACACGAATGGGGACCCGCCTGGGGAACCACCTGGTTCCGCCTCACCGGCACCCTCCCCGAAGACTGGGCCGACCAACCCGCCGAAGCCGTCATCGACCTCGGCTTCGACCTCGACCGCCCCGGATTCCACTGCGAAGGCCTCGCCCACACCGACACCGGCACCCCCATCAAAGGCCTCAACCCCCGCAACACCCACCTGCCCCTGCACGCCCCACCCGGACAACCCCTCACCTGGTACGTCGAAGCCGCCGCCAACCCCCTCATCCTCGGCGACAACGGCTTCCGGCCCACCCACCTCGGCGACCCACCACCCTGGCTCGACGGCGGCACCACCACCGGCGCCCCCCTCTACCGCCTCACCCGCGCCGACCTCGCCCTCCGCGACCTCACCGTCCACGAACTCGTGCACGACACCGAAGTCCTCGCCCAGCTCATGCGCGAACTCCCCACCGACTCACCCCGCCGCCACGACATCCTCCGCGCCCTCGAACGCATGCTGGACCGCCTCGACCTCCACGACATCCACACCACCGCACCCGCCGCCCGCCACGAACTCACCACCGCCCTCCACCGCCCCGCCCACACCACCACCCACCGCATCAGCGCCACCGGCCACGCCCACATCGACTCCGCCTGGCTCTGGCCCCAACGCGAAACCATCCGCAAAGTCGCCCGCACCGTCGCCAACGCCACCGAACTCATGACCCGCGACCCCGACTTCACCTTCGCCATGTCCCAGGCCCAGCAACTCGCCTGGCTCAAACAACACCACCCCGACCTCTTCGACCGCGTCCGCGAACACGCCCGCACCGGCCAATTCGTCCCCGTCGGCGGCATGTGGGTCGAATCCGACACCAACATGCCCGGCTCCGAAGCACTCGCCCGCCAATTCCTGCACGGCAAACGCTTCTACCTCGACGAATTCGGCATCGACACCCAAGAGGTCTGGCTACCCGACTCCTTCGGCTACAGCGCCGCCCTGCCCCAACTCGTCCACCACTCCGGCTCCCGCTGGTTCCTCACCCAGAAGATCTCCTGGAACCAGACCAACAAGTTCCCCCACCACACCTTCTGGTGGGAAGGCATCGACGGCACCCGCGTCTTCACCCACTTCCCACCCGTCGACACCTACAACGCCGAACTCACCGGCGCCGAACTCGCCCACGCCAGCCGCAACTTCACCGAACACGGCCACGCCACCCGATCCCTCGTGCCCTACGGCTACGGCGACGGCGGCGGCGGACCCACCCGCGACATGCTCGCCCGCGCCCACCGGCTCGCCGACCTCGAAGGCTCACCCACCGTCGAACTCCACTCACCAGCCGAGTTCTTCACCGCCGCCGAAGCCGACCACCGCGACCCCGCCGTCTGGTCCGGCGAGCTCTACCTCGAATTCCACCGCGGCACCTACACCTCCCAAGCCCGCACCAAACAAGGCAACCGCCGCAGCGAACACCTCCTGCGCGAAGCCGAACTCTGGTGCACCACCGCCCACACCACCCTCGGCCACGACTACCCCCACGACACCCTCGACCGGATCTGGAAAACCGTCCTCCTACACCAGTTCCACGACATCCTCCCCGGCTCCTCCATCGCCTGGGTCCACCGCGAAGCCGAACAGACCTACCAGCACGTCGCCGCCGAACTCCACGAACTCATCGACCACGCCCAACGCGCCCTCGCCGGCACCGGACCCGGCACCACCACCTTCAACGCCACCCCCCACGCACACCACGGCATCCCCGCCCTCGGCGCCGGAACACCCACCACACCCGCCGCCACCACCGCCACCGAGAACCCCGACCGCACCACCACCCTCGACAACGGCCGCATCCGCGCCACCATCGACCACCGCGGCCTGCTCACCTCGGTCCTCGACCTCGACACCGGCCGCGAAGCCCTCGCCCCCGGACACCCCGGCAACCTCCTGCAACTCCACCCCGACCACCCCAACGCCTGGGACGCCTGGGACATCGACGAGTTCTACCGCCACCAAGGCCACGACCTCACCGACACCGACCACATCACCCTCGACGGCACCACCCTCACCGTCCAGCGCAGCTTCGGGAACTCCACCCTCGTCCAACGCCTCCACCTGCACGGCCGCACCCTCCACATCGACACCGACATCGACTGGCACGAAACCGAAAAACTCCTCAAAGCCGCCTTCCCCCTCGACGTCCACGCCGACCGCTCCACCGCCGAAACCCAATTCGGCCACCTCCACCGACCCACCCACACCAACACCACCTGGGACGCCGCCAAGTTCGAGATCTGCGCCCACCGCTGGCTCCACGTCGGCGAACACCTCTACGGCCACGCCCTCATCAACGACTCCACCTACGGCCACGACGTCACCCGCCACACCCGACCCGACGGCGGCACCACCACCACCGCCCGCCTCTCCCTGCTGCGCGCCCCCCGATTCCCCGACCCCGACACCGACCACGGACACCACCACCTGCGCTACGCCCTCGTCGTCGGCGCCGACATCGGCGACGCCATCCGCGAGGGATACCGCCTCAACCTCCCGCCGCGCACCGTCCCCGGCAGCAACCCCGTCCCACCCCTGATCACCCTCGACAACCCGGACGTCATCGTCGAAGCCCTCAAACCCGCCGAAGACCGCAGCGGCGACATCATCGTCCGCCTCTACGAATCCCGCGGCGGCCGCGCCACCACCACCCTCACCCCGAACTTCCCGCACACCACCATCACCCCCACCGATCTGCTCGAACGCCCCACCGGACCCGCCCGGGACCACACCGAACCCCTCACCCTGCGCCCCTTCCAGATCCGCACCCTGCGCATCACCCGAACCTGACCCGCCGGTACCGGGACCAGGGGAGCGGGGCACCGACCCGACCCGGTGAAACCAGCGGCGCGCCGGGGTGAACAGCGCCGATCCGGTGATCGCCACCGCGCCCCGCCACCACCCGCTCCGCATCATGGCCGCAGAGCCCGGACACCTCGGTGGTCGTGTTCGACACCGAGCACCACGCGGCGCTGCTGCCGTGGGCGGGGGAGCGGCTGCACCGCCTCGAC
>NZ_JBEYUS010000086.1:0-22271 GCF_040643635.1 Saccharopolyspora sp. NPDC047091 | reverse complement strand
CGAGCAAGATCGGCTTCGCGGACCGGAACCGCTGGGTCGGCGACCCCGCGTTCGGCGACGTGCCCACCGCGGAGCTCACCGGCCAGGAGTTCGCCTGATCATCGAGCCGGTGGTCTTGGGCAGCCAGTCCGACAGCACCGCGCAGATCGACTGCGCGACCGGGGTCGGGTCGTTGACGTCCCAGCCCAGCGGCGCCCGCTCGCCCCAGGTCTCCTCCAGCCCGGAGAAGCCCGGGATGGACTTCGCGGCCATCGTGCGCACCGGGCCCGCCGACACCAGGTTCACCCGGATGCCCTGCGGACCGAGCTCGCGCGCCAGGTAGCGGCTGGTCGACTCCAGCGCCGCCTTCGCCACGCCCATCCAGTCGTAGGCCGGCCAGGCGACGCGCGCGTCGAAGTCCATGCCCACGATCGACGAGCCCGCCGACAGCAGCGGCAGCGTCGCCGTGGTCAGCGACTTCAGCGAGTACGCCGAGATCTCCACCGCCGTGGACACGTCCTCCCACGGCGCGTCCAGGAAGTCACCGCCGAGGCAGGACGCCGGCGCGAACCCGATCGAGTGAAGGACGCCGTCGAGGCCGTCGACGTGCTCGCGCACCCGGTCGGCCAGGCTGTCGCGGTGCTCGGCGTTGGTCACGTCCAGCTCCAGCACCGGCGCGGGCTTCGGCAACCGGCCCGCGATGCGCTCCACCAGGCTCATCCGGCCGAACCCGGTGAGCACCACCTCGGCGCCCTGCTCCTGCGCCATCTTGGCCGCGTGGAACGCGATCGACGCGTCGGTGATCACGCCGGTGATCAGGATGCGCTTGCCTTCGAGCAATCCGCTCACGAACTTCCTCCGCTGTGCTTGCTTGGGCCCGCCGCGCGGCGGGCCGGGTGAAAAACCGGGCCGGTACCGCTCAGTGCCCCATGCCCAGGCCGCCGTCGACCGGGATCACGGCACCGGTCACGTAGGCGGCCGCGTCCGAGGCCAGCCACGCCACCGTGCTCGCGACCTCCTCCGGCTCGGCGAACCGGGCCAGCGGCACCTGGGCGAAGATCTCCTTCTTGCGCTCCTCGGAGAGCGCGTCGGTCATGTCGGTGGTGACGAACCCGGGGGCGACCACGTTCGCGGTGATCGACCGCGACCCCAGCTCGCGGGCGATGGAGCGCGCCAGGCCGACCAGGCCCGCCTTGCTCGCCGCGTAGTTCGCCTGCCCCGCCCCACCGGAGAGGCCCACCACGGAGGACACGAACACCATCCGGCCGCGCTTGAGCCGCAGCATGCTGCTCGCCGCCCGCTTCGCCACCCGGTACGAACCGGCGAGGTTCGCGTCCAGCACCCGGCCGAACTGCTCCTCCCCCATGCGCAGCAGCAGCCCGTCATCGGTGATCCCGGCGTTGGACACCAGCACCTCGACGCGGCCCTGCGCGGCCTCCACCTCGTCGAAGGCCGCCGAGACCTGCTCGGCGTCGGTGACGTCGCACTGCACGCCGCGCAGCCCGTCCGGAGCGCCCGAGCCGCGGTGGGTGACCGCCACTTCGTCGCCCGCCGCCTGGAACGCGCGGGCGATGGCCAACCCGATACCGCGGTTACCTCCGGTCACCAGAACGGACCGTCCCACTGTGGATCTCCTCCCGAAAAGCCCTGCGCGGTGAACGCCAGCACCACGACGGGCGAGTCCGTTCACCTGAACAGCCGCGACATTATCGGTTCACCGGTGCGGGCCTCCCATCCACTCCGAACAGAAAACGATCGCCAGAGCGGTGGCGCGCCGACAGTGGACACCGCCATCCGGCCCCGCGAAGCCCTACGGTGCGTACAGCCTCGATCGCCGACCGCGCCCGACCGCACCGCCCTGCCCCCGGCCCGGACAGGAGTTCCCGCATGACGACCGCCGCGACCACCACCGCGCACCAGCCCGCACCCGCCGAGTTCGCCGCCGCGCTGCGCCGCGTGCTCGACGGGCCCGCCCGATCCGACCCCGGCACCCGCGCCCTGTACTCCACCGACGCCTCGAACTACCGGCAGGTGCCGCTCGCGGTCGTGCACCCGCGGCACGCCGAGGACGTGGCCGCCGCGGTCGCCGTCGCCCGGGAGCACGGGGTGCCGATCACCGGGCGCGGCGCGGGCACCAGCATCGCGGGCAACGCCTGCGGGCCCGGACTGGTGCTGGACTTCTCCCGGCATTTCAACCGCATCCTCGAGGTCGACGCCGAGCGGCGGCTGGCCGTGGTGGAACCGGGCGTCGTGCTCGACACCCTGCAGGCCGCGGCCAAGCCGCACGGGCTCGCGTTCGGACCCGACCCGTCCACGCACAGCCGGTGCACGCTCGGCGGGATGATCGGCAACAACTCCTGCGGCACCCACTCGGTCGCGTGGGGCAAGACCGTCGACAACGTGCGCTCGCTGGACGTGCTGCTCGCCGACGGCACCCGGCTCACCGTCGGCGAGACCTCCCCCGCCGAACTCGACGCGCTGTGCGTCCGGGAGGACCGCACCGGGCGGCTCTACCGGCAGCTGCGGTCGCTGCGCGAGGACACCGCCGAGCAGGTGCGCGCCGCGTTCCCCGACCTCACCCGGCGGGTGTCCGGCTACAACCTCGACCAGCTGCTGCCCGAGCACGGATTCCACCTGGCCCGTGCGCTGACCGGCACCGAAGGCGGCTGCGCGGTGCTGCTCGGCGCCACCGTCGAACTCGTCGAGACCCCGGCCGCGCGCGCCATGGTCGTGCTCGGGTTCGAGGACAGCTACGCCGCCGCCGACCAGGTCACCCGGCTGCGCGGGCTCGACGCGCTCGCCATCGAAGGGCTCAGCGCCGAACTCGTCGACGTGGTCTCCGCCCGCAACCCCTCCTCCCCCGCGCTGCGGTTGCTGCCCGGCGGCCGCAGCTGGCTGCTCGTCGAGGTCGGCGGCACCGATCGCCGCGACGCCGAGAACGCCGCCGAACGCGTCCGCCGCGCCATCGGCTCGCGCGCCGAAGCCGTCGTGCACACCGACCCGGCCCGGATGGGCGCGCTGTGGAAGATCCGCGAAGAGGGCTCCGGGTACTCCACCCGGATGGCCGACGGTTCCGAGCGCTGGTCGGGCTGGGAGGACGCCGCCGTGCCACCGGAACGCCTCGGCGCCTACCTGCGCGAGTTCGACGCGCTGCTGGCCCGGTTCGGGCGCAAGGGCGTCACCTACGGGCACTACGGCGACGGCTGCATCCACGTGCGCGTCGACTTCGACCTGCTCACCGGGCCGGGCGCCGCCCGCTACCGGGAGTTCATGGAGGCCGCCGCCGACCTCGTCGTCGCCCACGGCGGCTCGGTCTCCGGCGAGCACGGCGACGGGCGGGCCCGCTCGGCGCTGCTGCCCCGGATGTACCCGCCGGAGATCATCCGCGCGTTCGAGCGGTTCAAGGCCGCCTTCGACCCCGACGGCCTGCTCAACCCCGGCCAGATCGTGCGGCCCCGGCCCGTCGACGCCGACCTGCGGCTGCTCGTCGCGCCGCCGAACATCCCCACCCGCACCGAGCTGGCGCTGCACGCCGACGGCGGCGACCTCGCGCCCGCCAGCAGGCGCTGCGTCGGCATGGGCAAGTGCCTGAACACCACAGGTGGGGTGATGTGCCCCAGCTACCGGGCCACCAAGGACGAGCAGCACTCCACCCGCGGCCGCGCCCACCTGCTGTTCGAGATGCTCAACGGCTCGCTGGTCCGCGGCGGCTGGCGCTCCCCCGAAGTGCGCGAGGCGCTCGACCTGTGCCTGTCCTGCAAGGGCTGCAAGACCGACTGCCCCGTCGGTGTCGACATGGCGACCTACAAGGCCGAGTTCCTGCACCACCACTACCGGCACCGGCCGCGGCCCGCCGCGCACTACTCGATGGGCTTCCTGCCGCTGTGGCTCGCCCTCGGCCGGGTCGCGCCCCGACTGGTCAACGCCGTGCTCGACGGACCGGCGGCACCGCTGGTCAAACGCCTCGGCGGCATCGCGGCCGAACGGCGGATGCCGCAGCTCGCCGGCCGCAGCCTGCGGTCCTGGTGGGCCCACCGCGAACGGCCCAGCACCACCGGGGACGCTCCGGCGCTGCTGTTCCCGGACACCTTCACCGACCACTTCGACCCGCACATCGGCCGCGACGCCGTCCTCGCCCTGGAACGCCTCGGCCACACCGTCGAGCTCCCCCGCGAACCGGTGTGCTGCGGACTGACCTGGGCCTCCACCGGGCAGCTCGGCACCGCACGGCGCGTCGTGCAGCGCACCGCGCGGCTGCTGCGCCCGCGGATCGACGCCGGCCTGCCGGTGATCGGGCTCGAACCGAGCTGCACCGCGTTCCTGCGCGGCGACGCCCTCGAACTGGCCCCGCACGACCCGGACGTGCAGGCGCTCGCGGCGGCCACCCGCACCTTCGCCGAACACGTCGAACCGACCCGCGAGCGCTGGCAGCGCAGCGGCGGCGGCAAAGCCCTCGTGCAGCGGCACTGCCACCAGTACGCCGAGCTCGGCTTCGACGCCGACCGGGCCGCGCTCGCCGCCACCGGCGCCGACGCGGAGGTCCTCGACGCCGGGTGCTGCGGGCTGGCGGGCAACTTCGGGTTCGAACGCGGCCACTACGAGGTGTCGATGGACTGCGCCGAGCAGGCCCTGCTGCCCGCGATCCGCGCGGCCGAACCGGGCACCGCGGTCGTCGCCGACGGCTTCAGCTGCCGGCTGCAGATCCGCCAGGCCACCGACGTCGAACCCGTGCACCTGGCCACCTTGGTCCGCCGCGCCCTCGACGACTGAGTCCTGCCACTCCTGCTGCTCGGTGCTCGGGTAGCGGAACCTCGGCGTTCCCCTCGCTGCGGGATCGTTTTCACCGGTGGCTCCGCCACAGGAGAAAACGCCGTCCTCGCGAGGGGAACGCCGAGAACCCGCGGCGGTGCGAGTTGCCAGGGTGCTCGCTGCTCAGCGGCTCCGCCGCTGACGAGATCAAGACACCACTCGCCGTCCGAGTTCAGGGCGGGCTGGTCAAATCCCCGCTTCCGCGGAGTCGCCGACCGCGGCGTGCAGCACTCCGGGGAAGCCGTTGATCTCCTCGACGAGCCCGGACACCGGCTGCTTGCCCTGCAGCCGGACGGCGACGACCGCGGTGCGCTGGTCGCCGTCGTCGGTGTCCTCCCGCTCCACCTGCAGGTCCAGCACCTTCAGCCCGCGGCTGGTGCACAGCGTCAGCACTTCGCGCAGCACCCCGTGCCCGTCCAGGTAGCCGACCCGCACCACCTGCGGCTCCCGCAGGACTCCGCGCAGCAGCTGCAGCAACCGCGGATACCCGACCGCCACCAGGAAGTGCACCAGCGTCGTCGCCGACGCCAGCAGCACCAGACCG
This sequence comes from Saccharopolyspora sp. NPDC047091, assembly GCF_040643635.1. Lineage (NCBI taxonomy): Bacteria > Bacillati > Actinomycetota > Actinomycetes > Pseudonocardiales > Pseudonocardiaceae > Saccharopolyspora > Saccharopolyspora sp. NPDC047091. The sequence goes on along the minus strand of NZ_JBEYUS010000086.1, from coordinate 16,939 downwards.
CCCCCGCAGGCCATCCCGATCGCCGCGACCAGCCACACCGTCGCCGCCGTCGTCAGCCCCCGCACCACGTCCCGGCGCACGAAGATCAACCCGCCGCCGATGAACCCGATGCCCGACACGACCTGCGCGGCGACCCGCGACGGGTCCAGCGCCACCCGGTCGAACTGCAGCATGTCGCCGAAGCCGTACTTCGACACCAGCATGAACAGCGCCGCACCCACCCCGACCAGGGTGTGCGTGCGCAGTCCCGCGCTCTTGGCCCGCACCTCGCGTTCCAGCCCCACCAGGCTGGACAGCAGCAGCGCGCTCCCCAGTTCCACGAGCAGCGGGATCTCACCGAATCCTGAGACCACCTCGTCCGCCATCCGACGAACGTAACCCGGGCAGGGCGCACCGGACACACCCGCAGACCATGATCACCACCACCGGAACGATCACCCACACCGGCTTGACCAGCCCGAACAACGGACAGGGAGACCATTCGCCGCGAAACGGACCACACCGCCCGGTACCGCACCGGCGGAGTACCGTCGATCTTGGAACGGCGGGCCGGACCTGGGAGCGGCAGTGCACGACAGCGGAACATCGGGTCTCGACGAACTCCAGGGTGCCCTGGCCGCGCGCGCGACCGTGCAGGGCTGGGCCGAAGGCCTGGAACTGCTCGAGCTCTTCCGCGCCGCGCACCGCGCGGGCTGGCTGGACCTGCTGCGCCGCGGGACCACCACCGCAGAACTCGCCGACGCCACCGGAGTCCCCGCCGAGCAGGCCGCCGACGTGCTGGCCGTGCTCACCGCCGCGGGCGTCGCGCACGAGCAGGACACCGCGTTCCGGCTCACCCCGGCCTTCCACGCGCTCATCGCGGGCGCCTCCGGCGTCGACGTGCCGACCGTGCTCGACGCCGCCGACCTGGCCCGGGACCGCGTCGCAGGCGCCGTGCTGCCCGCCGACCGCGACCTCGACGGCGAGCAGGCGCTGCGACTCGCCCGCGGCTGGGGCGTGCGCCCCGAGGACGGGGCCCGGCAGCTGTACCGGATGCTCTACCAGGCCTTGCCCGAGTACCACGACCGGTTGGCCCGCGGCGGCCCGCTGCTCGACGTCGGCAGCGGCGTCGGCGGCGCGCTGCTGACCACGCTCACCTTGTTCGACGGGCTGCGCGCCGTCGGCGTCGAGGTCGTTCCGGAGGTCGCCGCCGAACTGACCGCCCGCGCCGCGGACGCCGGCGTCGCCGACCGGCTCGACGTGCGCACCACCGACGCCCGCGAGCTGCGCGACGAGAACGCCTTCGAGGTCTGCTACTGGGCCCAGGCGTTCTTCCCCGCCGACGACCGCGCCGACGTGCTCGCCGCGATCCGCCGCGCCCTGCGCCCCGGTGGCCTGCTGCTGGTCCAGGAGCTCTTCCCCGCGCAGGCGGACCCCGGCACGCGCGGCGCCCTCGACCGCCTCTTCCACCGGCGCCAGCGGGTCGCGTTCGGCGTGTCGGCCGAAGACCTCGCCGCCGAGGGCACCGCAGCCGGCTTCCGCGCACCGCAGATCATCGCCAGCCCCCTCGGCAGGCTCGTCCTGCTGCGCACGCCCTAGCGGCGCCGCCGGTTCACCGCCGCGGGCGGCGGGCCAGGTACACCAGCGCGGGCGGCACGTTGCGCCACACCGTGCGGCTGAGCACCGTCTCCTCGAACGCGGCGCGCAGATCGGCGTGCTGCCGCCGCGCCGGGGCCGCCCACCGGGTCCACGTGTACGCGAACTGCGTGAACGCCCCCTGCTCGGTCAGCGAGTCCGCGATCAGCCGGATCAGCGGCACCCCGTTCTGCGGTGCGTGCGCCGCCCACGGCAGCCCGCTGACCACCACGTCGGCCCGCACGTCCCGCTCGGCCAGCAGCCGCGGCAAGGCGCGGGCGTCGGCGCATTCCACGTCCACCTCGGGGAACCGGGCGCTCAGCGATTCCGCCCACCGCTGGTTGAGCTCCACCGCCAGGTGGGTGCCGCGGCCGCCGAGCCGCTGCTGGATCGCCTCGGTGAACGCGCCCGTGCCGGGGCCGAGCTCCACCACCACCGGATCACCGGTGGCCGGGATCGGCGCCACCATGCCCCGCGCCAAGTGGCGGGAGCTGGGGCCCACCGCGGCCGTCGTCGTCGGGGACTTCACGAATTCGCGGAGGAACTCCACCGCACCGGCGGCACTGCTCACGTCGGGCTCCCGTGCTCTGCGGCGTCAGGGCAGACGTCGCCCCAGCAGCAACGAGAGCACCGCCGCGACGATCGCGGTGAGCGTACCCAGCACCAACCACGGCTTGCTGGCGTCTGTGTGCTTGATCTCGTAGCCGATCTGCTCGCCCAGCGTGTCGTAGACGCGGCGCAGCTGTTCGGCGCTGGCGGCCTTGTGGAACTCGCCGCCGGAGAGGTCCGCGATCTCCTCCATCGCCTCGTCATCGACCTCCACGGGCTGCGACTGGCCTTCGATGTCGATCGTGCCGTAGTCGGTGCCGAACGAGATCGTGGTGATCGGGATCCCGGCCTTCTTCGCCTCCCCCGCCTTCGTGTAGGCACCGCGCGGGGCGTTCATGTCGCGCGGGATGGTCTGCCCGCCGTCGGCCATGAGCACGATCCGCGCGGGCGGGGCGCCGCCGGGGCCGCCGACCATCTTGCCGAACGAGTCGATCGCCGACATCGAGGCGTTGATGCCGTCGCCGGTCGCGGTCGCCTCGGACAACGACAGGTTGTCGATGGCCTGCTTCACCGCGGTCCGGTCGGTCGTGGGCATGACCATCACGGTGGCGGTGCCCGCGAACGACACCAGCCCGAGGTTGATGCCGGGGGTGAGCTTGTCGGCGAACTCCTTCGCCGCGATCTTCGCCGCTTCCAGGCGGCTCGGCTCGACGTCCTTGGCCATCATCGACAGCGACACGTCGACGGTGAGCATGACCGTCGCCCGGTTCCGCGGGATGCGCTGCTCGGCGGTCGGCCCGGACAGCGCCACCGTCAGCAGGATCATCGCGACGGCCAGCAGCGCGGCGGGCACGTGCTTGGGCCAGCCCTGCCGCTTCGGCGCCACCCGGTCCAGCACCGCCAGGTTGCTGAACCGCAACGTCTCCTTGCGCGCCCGCTGCTGCGCCCACACGTAGCCGGCGACGAGCGCGGCGACCACCAGCAGCAGCAGGAACCACCACGGCGCGGTGAAACCCGACAAACTCAACATCACGCCGTTCCTCCGGACCATCCGCGCTTGCGGGCCACCACGAACCGCACCACGTCGGCGATCCAATCCGAATCCGTTCGCAGCACCAGGTGCGCGCAGCCCGCTCGCCGCAGCTCCGCCGCGACCTCCTCGCGGTGCGCCGCGGCCGCGGCCGCGAACTCCTTGCGCAGCACCGGTGTCGTGCGCACTTCCCGCTGCTCCCCCGTCTCGGGGTCGGACAGCACGACGGTGCCCACGTCCGGCAGCTCCAGGTCCCGCGGGTCGAGCACCTCGACCGCGAGCAGCGAGTGCCGGGCGCCGAGCCCGCGCAGCGCGCGCTGCCAGTCCAGCTCACCCAGGAAGTCGGAGATCACCACCGCGAGCCCGCGCCGCCGCGGCGGGCGCCGCAACGACTCCAGCAGCCGCGGCAGATCACCCCGGGTGCCCTCCGCCGCCCGCGGCGTCTCGGCGACGTTGCGCAGCAACCCGCGCGAGTGCCCCAGCCCGCCGCGCGCGGGCAGCCGCACCGGGCCGGTGCCGTTGTCCACGACCGCCCCGATCCGGTTGCCGCCACCGCTGGTCAGGTGCGTCACCGCGGCCAGCGCGGCGATCGCCAGCTCCCGCTTGTCGCAGGCCGCGGAACCGAAGTCGAGGCTCGGCGACAGGTCCATCGCCACCCAGGTCTCCAGCTCCCGGTCGGCCACGGTCTGCCGGATGTGCGGTTCGGACATGCGGGCGGTGACCGCCCAGTCCATCCGCCGCACGTCGTCGCCGGGCTGGTAGACCCGCGCCTCCCCCGGTTCGGTGCCCGGTCCGGGCACCAGGCCGAGGTGGTTGCCCTGAAGCAGGCCGTCGAGCCTGCCGCGCACGGTCAGCTCCAGCGAGCGCAGCGCGGCGTGCAGCCGCGGCCCTTCCAGTTCGGGCGGGGCCCAGGACGGGCGGTCCGCACCTTCGCGGGCGGAACTCACCGGCACGGCTGATCGCTCCTCGTTCGTCGGGTGGGGCACGGGCGCGCGGCCGCGCGTCAGTACTGCGGCGGGCCGACCGGCGCCTGCCCGTACCCGGGCTGCGCCTGCGGCGGGTTCGCCTGCGGGCGGGCCGAGACCTGCGGCAGCGGCACGGTCTGCAGCACCCGGTTGACGATGTGGTCGACCGGGATGCCGTCGGCGAGCGCGTCGTAGGACAGCACCAGCCGGTGCCGCAGCACGTCCGGCACCACGTCCACCACGTCCTGCGGCAGCACGTAGTCGCGGCCGCGGACCAGCGCCAGCGCCCGGGACGCGGCGACGATGCCGAGGCTCGCGCGCGGCGAGGCGCCGTAGGACACCCACCCTGCGATGTCGGACAGGCCGTGGTCGTTCGGGGTGCGCGTCGCCAGCACCAGCCGCACCACGTAGTCGACCAGCGCGTGGTGCACGAACACCTGCGCGGCGACGTCCTGCAACCGGGTCAGCTCGTCGGCGTCGAGCACCGGCGTCGGTTCCGGGCTCGCCACGCCCATCCGGTAGACGATCTCCCGCTCCTCCTCGGCCGAGGGGTACTCGACCTGGAGTTTGAACAGGAACCGGTCCCGCTGCGCCTCCGGCAGCGGGTAGACGCCTTCGTTCTCGATGGGGTTCTGGGTGGCCAGCACCAGGAACGGCTTGGGCATCGGGAAGCTCTCGCCGCCGATGGAGACGTGCCGCTCGGCCATGACCTCCAGCAGCGCCGACTGCACCTTGGCGGGCGCGCGGTTGATCTCGTCGGCGAGCACGAAGTTCGCCAGCACCGGCCCGAGCTCCACGTCGAAGCGCTCGCTGCCCTGCCGGTAGATGCGGGTGCCGAGGATGTCGGCGGGCACCAGGTCGGGAGTGAACTGCAGTCGGGAGAACGAGCCGCCGACGACCTTCGCGAAGGTCTCCACGGCGAGCGTCTTGGCGACGCCGGGCACGCCTTCGAGCAGCACGTGGCCCTTGGCCAGCAGGCCGACCAGGATCCGCTCGACGAGCCGGTCCTGCCCGACGATGATCCGCTTGACCTCGAACACGGTGCGTTCGAGCAACTGCGCGTCCCGGGCCGGTGTGCTCACCTGCTCCGCGGGCGCCGCCCCGCCCTCGCCGGCCTCGGTCACTTCGACACCTCTCGTTCGCTTCCCTGGTCGCTTCGGGCGTTCGCCGCGGTGCCGGGCCGCCGGACCTCGGCGGACGTGGGCGTTCGCGCGCCGAGCGCACGTCGCAGCGATCTTGGCACGGCGGCGCCCCGGTTGCGCGAGGGGGCACCCGGCCAGGTTCGAAGTCAACCGCACGGGCGGTGTGACCCCTGTGAAGCGATCTCCGCCCTCCGTGCGGTCCTTTCCCGCGCCCGCGATGCCGGGCCGCTGCGGGCGCATTGATTTCAGCCGACACTGAAGGAATCGAGCTCACGAACATGATGCGGCGGGGGAGCGCGCAGCAGAGCCAGCGCGGTGCGGCTCAGTCCAGCCGGTGCAGGTCCTGCGGGGTGTCGACGTCGGCGGCCTCCGCCCCCACCGCGGGGACGTGCGCCGGGTCCAGCGCGGCGAACAGCGCGCGCACCGGTCGGTCCCGCACCTGCTCCGGCATCGCCGCGCGCAGCACCGCCACCGGCCACACCCCCAGCAGCCACTGCAGGGCACCGTCCGCGTCCACCAGCACCGCGCCGCGCTCCCCCGCCGCCGCGCGCAGCCGCGCCACCGTCTCCGCGGTGAGCCCCGGGTGATCGGCGGCCAGCACCGCCACCAGGCCCCGCTCGAACGGGACCTCCCCCAGCCCCGCGTGCAGCCCGGCGAGCGGACCCGAGCCGGGCGGGTCCTCCCGCGCCCACCGCACCGGCGGCGACACCGGCCGCCGTGGCCCGACCACCACCAGCGGGTCGGCGTCGCGCACCGCCAGCGCGGTGTGCTCCAGCAACGTGCGGCCACCGGTGCTCAGCGCCAGCTTGTCCACGCCGAGCCGGCGGGAACTCCCGCCCGCGAGCACCACCGCCGCGAATTCGTCCACCACGCCCCGATGCCTACCGCAGCCCCGCCGCCGCATCGCGGGCACCCCACCCGGAACGCGCGGAAGCGGCCGCGCCGGGAGACCCACCGGCACGACCGCTTCCGGAACCGATCAGAGGACGCGGACCGCGTAGGGCGCGATGCCCGCGTAGCGCACCGAGGTGACCCGCACCTTCGAACCCGAGTACGGCGCCTCCACCATCTGGCCGCCGCCGAGGTACAGCGCCACGTGGTGCACCCGCCCGCTGCTGCGCCAGAACAGCATGTCCCCGCGCTGCATCGACGACAGCGGCACCCGGGTGCCGGACTGGTACTGGTAGCCGCTGTAGTGGTCGAGCTGCACCCCGGCCCCGGCGAACGCGTAGATCATCAGACCGGAGCAGTCGAACCCGATCTTCTGGTAGTCGCCGTACGAGTCGGCCACTCCCCCGTCGCGGATGCCGCGCGTGGGGCCGCTGGAGTTGCCGCCGCCCCAGGCGTAGGGCATGCCGACCTGGTTGAGGGCCCGGCGCACCACGGCCTCGACCGAGCCGGTGGCGGCCTCGGTGTCGTCGTCATCATCGTCGGAGTCGGGCACCGAGCCGCCCTGCGCGTTCCCGGCGGCGGCCGCTTCGGCGGCCTGCTGGGCCTGCGCGGCCTGGCTCGCCTTGAGCCATTCCTCGTACCGGTCGCGCTGGGACTCCAGCCCGCGGACGGCGGCGCGGGCGGCGGTGAGCTCCTGCTGCACGCCGGAGCGTTCGGCCTCCAGCTTCGCGGAGGTGCTCGCCTGCGCGGCGCGCGCGGAGATCGCGGCGTCCTGCGCGGCGTCGGCGCGCCCCTTCGCGTCGGCGGCGGTGGCCCGGGCCGCGGCGGCTTCCTGGAAGGCCTTGCGCGCCAGGGAGTCCTTGTTGACCTGGTCGATGTGGGAGCGCTCCATGTCGTCGAGCACGTCGAGCTGGGTGCGCCCGACGGTGTCGAGGAGCTCGGCGCGCTCGAGCAGTTCGTCCGGCCCGTGCGCGCCCACGTACGCGGTGAGCGACCCCAGCTTGCTGCCCTGCCGGTAGCTGCCCGCCGCGAACTCGTCGAGGCGGGCGCGCTGGCGCTCCACCTCGCCGGCGGCCGCGCGGGCCCGGCCCTGCGCCCCGGCGGCGGTCTGCTCCGCGCGGGCCCGGGCGCGTTCGGCGCGGTCGAGGTCGACGCGCGCCTTGTTCGCGTCCTCCATCGCCAGTTCCACCCGCGCGCCCAGCTCGGTGAGCCGGGTTTCGGCTTCGGAGAGGCGTTGGGTGAGTTCGCCGACGCGGTCCGCCCGGTCGCCGACGCGGTCGCGCTGTGTTTGGATCTCGCCGTCGTCAGGTCGCGCCGGGGGTTCCGGCGCGCCGGCCGCGGCCAGCGGGAGCGCGAGGGCGATCGCGGAGGCGAGCACCAGGCCGCCGGGCAGTAGTCGAGGTCGCCGCACGACCGCCACCTCCAGGACGCCGAACTGGTCCGTTCGGACTTGCAGTGTTGCGCCATTCAGCGCACAGGACGAGCACAACTGTGCATCGTGACCCCACTGCTCGCAATTCGTCGCACGAACCACACGCGCCACAAGGTCGACATCACGGAATCAACGGGACATTTCGGGCGCGTTGAACCGTTCCAGCGGACACGGGGACGTGGTGGACGGCCTCAGCGGGTGGGCGCGAGGCGGAGGCGGATCAGCCCCAGGTGCTGGGGTCGCCCCAGGTGCGCAGCGGCTCGGCGGACTCGGCGAGCGGCACCGCGGCCAGCTCCGGCAGCACCTCGGCCAGCGGCTCGCGCAGCACCGCGGCGGCGAGCTCGTCGTACGGCGTCGGCTCGGCGTTGCAGATCACCAGCCGCGCGCCCGCGCGCACCGCGAGCTCCGCCAGCCCCGCCGCCGGGTGCACCGTCAGCGACGTCCCGGCGGCCAGGAACAGGTCGCAGTCCAGCGCGGCGCGCTGCGCGGAGCGGATCACGTCCGGGTCGAGGTTCTGGCCGAACGAGATCGTCGTGGACTTCAGGATGCCGCCGCAGGAACGGCACGGCGGGTCCTCCTCGCCGTCGGCGACGCGCTCCAGCGCCGCCCGCATCGACCCGGTCGCCCCGCAATCCAGGCAGACCACGCCGAACACCGATCCGTGCAGTTCCAGCACCAACCCGACCGGGAGCCCCGCCCGCTGGTGCAGCCCGTCGATGTTCTGGGTGAGCAGCGAGGTCAACCGGCCCTGCGCCGCCAGGTCCGCGAACGCGCGGTGCGCCGGGTTCGGCTCCGCCGCCCACGCCGGGTGCTCGGCGCGGCCGCGCCAGGCCAGCCTGCGCACCTCCGGATCGGCCACGTACGAGTCGAGGTCGGTGAGCCGCTGGGCCTGCGGGTCCCGCGTCCACACCCCGTTCGGGCCGCGGAAGTCCGGGATGCCCGAGTCGGTGGACACCCCCGCACCGGTCAGCGCGGTGATCCGCCGGGCCGAGGCGAACAACTCCCGAGCGTGCGCGTGCTCGGTGCCGGGATCGCTGCCGCGTGCTGTCACCCCACCACGGTGCCACGTGGCGGGCACCACCCCGAATCCGGGCGTCCGCGCAGTTCACGCCCGGCGGGTCCGCGGATGTGAAGGCGGCTTTGCCCGGCGGTAACGCGCAGCGGCGATCAGCGGAAACACCCGCTCCCTAGCGTCGGTCCGGCACGACGAGAGGAGCCGCGGTGACCACCACCCCGCACAGCAGGCCCGGCCGCTGGATCGACGGCTGGAACCCGGAGGACGAGGCGTTCTGGCAGCGCACCGGCAAGCGCATCGCGCGCCGCAACCTGTGGCTGTCCATCCTGTCCGAGCACGTCGGGTTCTCCGTGTGGAGCATCTGGTCGGTCCTGGTGCTGTTCCTGTCCCCGGAGATCGGCTTCGACTTCGACGCCGCCGAGAAGTTCCTGCTGACCACGGTGCCGACGCTGGTCGGGGCGCTGCTGCGGCTGCCCTACAGCTACGCGGTGACCCGGTTCGGCGGGCGGAACTGGACGGTGCTCGCCACCTCGGTGCTGCTGGTGCCCACCGGGTTGATCTGCTACTTCGTCCAGCAACCGGGGACGCCGCTGGGCGTGTTCCTGGTGCTGGGCGCGCTGACCGGGCTCGGGGGCGGGAACTTCGCGTCCTCGATGACCAACATCACGAGCTTCTTCCCGCAGCGGGAGCAGGGCTGGGCGCTCGGGCTCAACGCGGGCGGCGGGAACATCGGCGTCGCCGTCGTGCAGATCGTGGGGCTGCTCGTGGTGGCGGTGGCGGGCGGGACGAGCCCGTCGCTGGTCGCCGGGATCTACCTGCCGCTGATCGTGCTGGCCGCGCTGCTGGCGGCGCTGCGGATGGACAACGTCGACGCGGTCGTCACCGCACCGGGCGCGCAGCGGGAGGTGCTGCGCGACTCGCACGCCTGGTGGCTGTCGCTGCTCTACGTCGGGACGTTCGGGTCGTTCATCGGCTACGGGTTCGCGTTCGGCCTGGTGCTGCAGAGCGAGTTCGACTTCACCCCGCTGCAGGCCGCGACCTGGACCTTCCTGGGACCGCTGCTGGGGTCGCTGGCGCGGCCGATCGGCGGGCTGCTGGCGGACCGGCGGGGCGGGGCTCGGGTGACGTGCTGGACCTTCCTGGCGATGGCCGCGGGGACCGGGGTGCTGCTGGTGGCGTCCGGGTTGGACTCGTTCCCGCTGTACCTGGGGGCGTTCGTGGTGCTGTTCGTGCTCAGCGGGATCGGGAACGGCTCGGTGTACAAGATGATCCCGGCGGTGTTCGCGGCCGGGGCGCGCCGGGAGATCGCCGAGGGCGGGGAGCCCTCGGGAGCGTTCGCGCGGGCCCGCAGGCTGTCCGGGGCGCTGATGGGCGTGGCGGGGGCGGTCGGGGCGCTCGGCGGGGTGTTCATCAACCTCACCTTCCGCGCCTCGTTCGGCGGTGCGGCGGGCGACGGGGACGCGGCGCTGACCACGTTCCTGGGCTGCTACCTGGTGTGCGCCTCGCTGACCTGGGCGGTGTACCTGCGCCCGCGGCCCGCCGAGGCGCCTGCCGTGATCGCGGGAGGATCCGGCCGTGCCTGAACCACGCAGCGTGACCACCCACTGCCCCTACTGCGCCTTGCAGTGCGGAACCCGGTTGAGCCGGGAGCGCACCGGCGTCGCGGTCGAACCGACGGATTTCCCGGTGAACCGGGGCGGGTTGTGCCAGAAGGGCTGGACCGCGCCCGCCCTGCTCGACGCACCGGACCGGCTGCTGCACCCGATGGTGCGGCGCGGCGGCCGGCTGCGGCCGGTGGAGTGGGACACCGCGCTGCGCACCGTCGCCGAGCGGGTGCGGGAGCTGCAGGCCGCGCACGGCGCGGACGCGGTGGGCGTGTTCGGCGGCGGCGGGCTGACCAACGAGAAGACGTACCTGCTGGGCAAGTTCGCGCGGCTCGCGCTGGGCACCAGCCGGATCGACTACAACGGCCGGTTCTGCATGTCCTCGGCGGCCGCGGCCGGGACCGCGGCGTTCGGGCTGGACCGGGGGCTGCCGTTCCCGGTGACCGACCTGGGCCGGGCGGACGTGGTGCTGCTGGCCGGGGCGAACCCGGCCGAGACGATGCCGCCGCTGCTGCGGCACCTCGCCGCGCCGGAGCTGGTCGTCATCGATCCGCGGCGCAGCGCCACCGCGCAGCGCGCCGCCCTGCACCTGCAGCCCGCGCCCGGCACCGATCTGGCGCTGGTGCTGGGGATGCTGCACATCGCGGTCGTCGACGGGTGGGTGGACGGCGACTACGTCCGGGACCGCACCACCGGGTTCGAGGCGGTCCGGCGGCGGGCGATGAGCTGGTGGCCGGAACGGGTGGAGCGGATCACCGGAGTACCGGTGCGCGCGCAGCGGGCGGCGGTGCGGATGCTCGCTCGTGCCGACCGGGCCTACGTCCTGACCGGGCGCGGCGCCGAGCAGCACGCGAAGGGCACCGACACCGTCGCCGGGTTCATCGACCTGGCCCTCGCCCTCGGGCTCCCCGGCCGCGACGGCAGCGGGTACGGCTGCCTGACCGGGCAGGGCAACGGGCAGGGCGGCCGGGAGCACGGGCAGAAGGCCGACCAGCTGCCCGGCTACCGCTCCCTCGCCGACCCGGCGGCGCGCGCGCACGTCGCCGGGGTGTGGGGCGTGCCGCCGGACTCGCTGCCCGGTCCGGGCATCAGCGCCTACGAGCTGCTGGATTCGGCCGGTGAACCCGGCGGGGTGCGCGGGCTGCTGGTGTTCGGGTCGAACCCGGTGGTCTCCGCGCCGCGCGCCGGGCACGTCGCCGAGCGGCTGGCGGCGCTGGACCTGCTGGTGGTGGCGGACTTCGTGCCCTCGGAGACGGCGCGCGCGGCGGACGTGGTGCTGCCGGTGGCGCAGTGGGCCGAGGAGGACGGCACCATGACCAACCTCGAAGGCCGGGTGCTTCGCCGCCGCCGGTTGCGGGTGCCGCCGGGCCACGCGCGCAGCGACCTGGAGGTGTTGCACGGGCTCGCGCGGCGGCTCGGCGAACCCGGCCACCGCTACCCCACCGCGCCGCGCGAGGTGTTCGCGGAGCTGCGCCGCGCCTCGGCCGGTGGCGCCGCCGACTACGCGGGCATCAGCTACGAACGGCTCGACGCCGGGGAGGCGCTGCACTGGCCGTGCCCGGCGGAGGACCACCCGGGCACGCCGCGGCTGTTCCTGGACCGGTTCGCCCACCCCGACGGACGCGCCCGGTTCGCCGCGGTGGAGCACCGCCCGGCCGCCGAGCAGGTGTCCGCCGAGTTCCCGCTGCACGCCACCACCGGCCGGGTGCTGGCGCACTACCAGTCCGGCGCGCAGACCCGCCGGGTGCCGGAGCTGGCCGCGGCAGCGCCCGAGGCGTTCGTGGAGGTGCACCCCGACACCGCGCGGCGGGCGGGGCTCGGCGACGGGGACGTGGCGCTGGTGAGCTCGGCGCGCGGCCGGACCGCGGCGCGGGTGCGGCTGGTGGATTCGATGCGGGTGGACACCGTGTTCCTGCCGTTCCACTTCCCCGGCGCGGGACGGGCGAACCTGCTCACCAACCCGGCGCTCGATCCGCGCAGCCGGATGCCGGAGTTCAAGGTGGCCGCCGCCCGCCTCGATCCGCTGCCCGCGGACGTGGCGCCGCCGACCGGTGCCGCGGCGGAGGTGTTCGCGTGAGCCACGTGCTGATCGCCGGGAACGGTCCGGCCGCGCACCGGCTGGTGGAGCGGCTGCGCGGGCACGGCCACGACGGGCCGATCACCGTGCTGGGCGCGGAGGACCGGCCCGCCTACAACCGGGTGCTGCTGGCCTCGGTGCTGGACGGGACGCTGCCGCCGGACGCGGTGGAGCTGCCGGAGCTCGACGCCGACGTGCGCACCGGAGTCACCGCCACCGCGGTCGATCCCGCGCGGCGGCTGGTGCGGGCGGACACCGGCGTGGTGCACCGGTACGACGAGCTGGTGCTGGCGACCGGGGCGCGGGCGGCGGTGCCCGCGGTGCCGGGGCTGCGCGCGGCGGGCGGGGCGCTCGCAGCCGGGGTCGCGGTGCTGCGCACCCTCGCGGACTGCGCGCGGATTCCGGCCGGGGCGCGGCGCGCGGTGGTGCTCGGCGGCGGGGTGCTCGGCGTGGAGACCGCGCGCGGGCTGCTCGGCCGCGGCCTGGAGGTGGTGCTGGTGCACCCGCAGCCGCACCCGATGGACCGGCAGCTCGACGCGGCGGGCGGGGCGCTGCTGGCCGAGCACCTCCGGGAGGCGGGCGTGCGCACCCGGTTCGGTCGCCGAGCCGCCGCGCACCGGCCGGGTGAGCTGGTGCTCGACGACGGCGAGGTGCTGGCCGCGGACGTGGTGGTGCTGTGCACCGGCGTGGTCCCGGAGACCGGGTTGGCCCGCGAGGCCGGGCTGGCTGTGGGCCGCGGTGTGCTGGTGGACGACCACCTGGCCACCTCGGACCCGCGCGTGCACGCCCTCGGCGACTGCGCCGAGCACGACGAGCGGGTGCCCGGCCTGATCGCCCCGGCCTGGGAGCAGGCGGAGGTGCTGGCGCGGCGGCTCGCGGGCGGTTCGGCGCGCTACCGCGTCGGCGGGACCGTGACCAGGCTCAAGGCGCGCGGCATCGACGTGGCCTCGCTGGGCGAGGTGGCGGAGCTGGCATCCCCGGCGGCGGAGCCCGTGGTGCTCTCGGACCCGGCGCGCGGCCGGTACGCGAAGCTCGCCGTCCGGGGCGAACGCCTCACCGGGGCGGTGCTGATCGGGTTCCCGCAGGCCACCGCCACCCTCGCCCAGCTGCACGACCGGGACCTGCCGCTGCCGGTGGACCGGCTGGGCCTGCTGCTGGGCGCCGCGCCCACCGCCGCACCGGCGGAGCCGACCGCGGACGCGGTGCTGTGCCGCTGCAACGACGTGAGCAAGCGGCGGCTGGAGGACGCGTGGCGCGCCGGGGCCCGCGACCTCGGCGCGCTGGCCCGGACCACCCGGGCCACCACCGGTTGCGGCGGTTGCGCCGACGAGGTGCGCGGCCTGTGCGCCGCGCTGCGCGCCGCCGAACCGGCCGGCGCGGACGAACCCGAACAGGAAGGCGCCGCATGACCCGCACCCTCGTCGTGATCGGCCACGGGATGGTCGGCCACCGCCTCGTCGAAGAGCTGCGCTCCCGCGACGACGCGGACCGCTGGCGGGTGGAGGTCCTCGCCGAGGAACCCCGCGCCGCCTACGACCGCGTCGCGCTGTCGTCCTACCTGGACGGTGGCAGCGCCGCGGACCTCGATCTGGCCGGACCGGGCTTCTTCGACGACCCGATGGTGCGGCTGCACCTGGACCACGCCGTCGCGAGCATCGACCGCGCGGCGCGGACCGTGCGCACCTCGGGCGGCGCCGAGTTCCGCTACGACGCGCTGGTGCTCGCCACCGGGTCCCGGCCGTTCGTGCCGCCGGTGCCCGGTCACGACCTGGCCGGGTGCCACGTGTACCGCACGCTCGACGACCTGGACGGCATCCGGGACGCGGCGGTGGCGGGGGCGCCCGGGGTCGTCATCGGCGGCGGGCTGCTCGGGTTGGAGGCGGCGAACGCGCTGCGGCTGCTGGGGATGCGCCCGCACGTGGTGGAGCGGGCGCCGCGGCTGCTGCCGCTGCAGGTCGACGACGGCGGCGGCCGGGTGCTGGCGCGGCTGGTCGAGGACCTGGGGCTGGCGGTGCACTGCGGGACGGCGACCGCCTCGATCGACGCCCGACCGGACGGGCGAGTCGCCGGGGTGACCCTCGGCGACGGCGGCACGATCCCGGCCGAGCTGGTGGTGTTCTCCGCGGGGGTGCGCCCGCGCGACGAGCTCGCCGCACGATCCGGGCTGGCGCGGGCCGACCGCGGCGGGGTGCTGGTGGACGGGCGCTGCCGCACCTCCGACGAGCGCGTCTGGGCGGTCGGCGAGTGCGCCGCCGTCGACGGCCGCTGCTACGGGCTGGTCGCTCCCGGCTACGCGATGGCCGAAGTGGTGGTGCGCGAGCTGCTGGGGCTCGACGGCGAGCCGTTCACCGGTGCCGACATGTCGACGAAGCTGAAGCTGCTCGGGGTGGACGTGGCCAGCTTCGGCGACGCGCACGCGACCGCGGACGGCGCGCTGGAGGTGGTGCACGCCAACCACGCGGCGGGCACCTACGCGAAGCTCGTGCTCAGCGACGACGCGCAGGTGCTGCTGGGCGGGGTGCTCGTCGGCGACGCGAGCGCCTACGCCTCGCTGCGACCGCTGGTGGGCCGCGCGCTGCCCGCACCGCCGGAGCGGCTGCTGCTGCCCACCGGCCCCGCGCCGGACGCGGGGACGCTGCCGGACGACGCGGTGGTGTGCTCCTGCAACAACGTGTCCAAAGGGGACATCACCGCGGCGATCAGCGGCTCCGGTCTGTCCGATGTGGCCGGTGTCAAGGCCTGCACCCGGGCGGGAACGAGCTGCGGGTCGTGCGTGCCGGTGCTGGGCAGGCTGCTCGCCGAGTGCGGCGTCGCCCCTGCCCGCGCGCTGTGCGAGCACTTCGCGCACACCCGCGCCGAGCTGTTCGAGATCGTCCGCGCCACCGGCATCGCCACGTTCTCCGAGCTGATCCGCGACCACGGCCGCGGGCGCGGCTGCGACCTGTGCAAACCGGCGGTGGCCTCGATCCTGGCGAGCCTCGGGCGCGGGCACGTGCTCGACGCCGAGCACGCCGGGCTGCAGGACACCAACGACCGGTTCCTGGCCAACCTCCAGCGCAACGGCACCTATTCGGTGGTGCCGCGGGTGCCCGGCGGGGAGATCAGCGCGGACGGGCTCATCGTGCTCGGCGAGGTGGCCCGCGAGTTCGGGCTCTACACGAAGATCACCGGTGGGCAGCGGATCGACCTGTTCGGCGCCCGCGTCGAGCAGCTCCCCGCGATCTGGCGACGGCTGGTGGACGCCGGGTTCGAATCGGGGCACGCCTACGGCAAGGCGCTGCGGACCGTGAAGTCCTGCGTGGGCACCGACTGGTGCCGCTACGGCGTGCAGGACTCGGTGGCGATGGCCGTCCGGCTCGAACTGCGCTACCGCGGGCTGCGGGCGCCGCACAAGCTCAAGTCCGGGGTGTCCGGCTGCGCGCGGGAGTGCGCGGAGGCCCGGTCGAAGGACTTCGGCGTCATCGCCACCGACCGGGGCTGGAACCTGTACGTCGGCGGCAACGGCGGGTTCAGCCCGCGGCACGCGGAGCTGCTCGCCGCCGATCTCGACGACGAGGGGCTGATCCGGCTCGTCGACCGGTTCCTGATGTTCTACGTGCGCACCGCCGACCGGTTGCAGCGCACCGCCGCGTGGATCGAATCCCTCGACGGCGGCCTCGAGCACGTGCGGGAGGTCGTCGTCGAGGACTCGCTGGGCATCGCCGCCGACCTGGAGGCCGCGATGGCCGAGCACGTCGCGGGCTACGCCGACGAGTGGGCCGGGGTGCTCGCCGATCCGGCGAAGCTGGCCCGGTTCGTGTCCTTCGTCAACGCCCCCGACGCGCCCGACCCGACGATCGGGTTCCTGCCCGACCGGGACCGGTCCACCGCAGGTCCGGTGCCGCTGCCCACCCCGTCGTTCCGGCCCGATTCCGCGGAGGTCCCCGCATGACGACCTGGTTTCCGATCTGCCCGTGGGCGGCGCTGCCGCCGGCCTGCGGTGTGCCCGCGCTGCTGGCCGCCGAACCGGTCGCGTTGTTCCGCACCTCCGACGACGAGCTGTACGCGGTGGGCGGTGTCGACCCGTTCTGCGGGGCCGGCGTGATCAGCCGTGGCATCGTCGGTGATCGCGGCGGCGAGCCGACGGTGGCCTCGCCGATGCTCAAGCAGGTGTTCTCGCTGCGCACCGGGAAGTGCCTGGACGATCCGGCCGCCCGGCTGCGCACCTTCCCGGTGCGGCGGCGCGACGAGGTCGTGGAGATCGGCCTGCCGTGACGTCCCTGGAACCACCGCTGCCGCTGGCCGGGTTCACCGTCGGGGTCACCGCCGCGCGCCGCGTCGACGAGCAGGCCGCGCTGCTGGAGCGGCGCGGGGCGCGGGTGCTGCCAGGGGCGGCGCTGCGGATCGTGCCGGTCGCCGACGACGCGCGGCTGCGCGCGGCCACCGAGCGCTGCATCGCCACCCCGCCCGCCGTCGTGGTGGCCACGACGGGGATCGGATTCCGCGGCTGGGTGGAGGCCGCCGACGGCTGGGGCCTCGGCGCGGACCTGCTCGGTGCGCTCGGCCCGGCCCGGTTGCTGGGGAGACGGTGGACATCCGCAACGCGCTGAACACGGCGGTGATCGGCGGCGTCGACGTGGT
>NZ_JBEYUS010000085.1:0-24351 GCF_040643635.1 Saccharopolyspora sp. NPDC047091 | reverse complement strand
CGGTGGTTTTTCTTGGGATCGGTGCGCCGCACCCGGCGGGGGGTGTGTGGCCCATTCGCCCAGTGTCATGGGGCGAATGGGCCACTCACCTCGGGTGGAGCGGGGTGCTCAGAGGAGTTCGAGCGGGTCGACCCTGATCTTGACCCGTTCGGCCGGCCTGCGGGAGGCGCGGGTCGACTGCGCCGCGTGCAGCGCGGCCGCGAGCTCGCGCCCCTCCGGACGGGTGACCCGCACCAGTGCGCGTTCCTGCTCGGAACCGCCGTCCTCGTCGACCTCGCCCAGCGGCACCGGCCCCAGGATCTCGCCGGTGCCGGGCAGTTCCAGGTGGTCCAGCAGGTCGTTCACCGCGTCCGGCGTGCCGTCCACCGCCGCGACCCGCATCGCGGGCGGGAAGCCGAGCTCGGCGCGCCCGGCCAGTTCGATCGACGCGTGCCAGGCCGGGTCCCAGCGCACCAGCGCCTGCACCGGTTGCAGCGTGGAATCGGCCATCACCACCACCCGGCCGCCGTCCTGCGCGGGCCGCACCATCGCCGCCGCGGCGAACCACAGCCGCAGCGTCTCCTCGGTGGCGCGCAGCTCCGGGCGGGACAGCAGGGTGCGCCCGTCCAGCAGCAGCGCCGCCCCGTAGCCGCCGTCGGCGACCGGTTCGGCGCCGGGCGTGCACACGATCAGCGCCGGTTTCGCGGGCACGCTGGACAAGATCTCCCCGCCGCCGGAGGTGCGGACCGCGACGCCGCTGAACGCCCGTCCCAGTTCCTCGGCGGTGCGCCCGGCGCCGATCGCGATCGCCCGCAGCCGCCGCGAGCCGCACGACCCGCAGCGGAACGCGGCCTCCGCGGCCCCGCACCAGCGGCAGGCCGCCGGCTTCGGCGCCCCGTCCTCGGTCCCGCCGGGCAGTCCCAGCGGACCGGCGCAGCGGCGGCAGCGCGCCTGCTCCCGGCAGTCCCCGCAGGCCAGCGCGGGCACGTACCCGCGGCGCGGGACCTGCACCAGCACCGGGGCCCCGTCGCGCAGCGCCGCGCGGGCCGCGTCGAACGCCACCGACGGCAGCCGGGCCGCGCGGGCCGCCGGGTCGCGGGCCAGCTGGGTGTCGTCGGCACCGATCGCCACCACCCGCGGCGCGACGGCCCGCACCTGGTCGCGGGTGCCGACGACCTGCTGCGCCCAGCCGGTCTCCACCAGCAGCGCGGCCTCCGCGGTCCGGGCGAACCCGGCGACGAGCACCGCGGCCCCGGCGGCGTGCGCCCGGTGGGTGAGCACGTCCCGCGCGTGCGGGTAGGGCATCTGCGGGTAGCTGTGCATCGCGTCGCCGTCGTCCCACACCACGACCAGCCCGAGGTCGTGCACCGGAGCGAACATGGCGGCGCGGGTGCCGATGACCACGCGCACCGCGCCGCGCAGCACCGCCAGCCACCGCTTGTACCGCTCCCCCGGCCCGAGCTCCGAGGTGAGCGCGACGACCCCGGCCTCCCCGATCGCGCGAGCGCAGGCGGCGTGCAGCCGGGTGACGTCGCGGTGGTCCGGCACCACCACGAGCACGCCCCGCCCGGCCGACGCGGCCGTGGCGGCGGCTTCGGCGAGCCGGTCGGTCCACTGTTCCCCGGGCAGCGCCTGCCACACCGCGCGGGCCGGTTTGCCCGCGTGCACGGCCTCCAGCAGCGCGGGTCCGTGCTGGTAGCGCTGCCACGCCGCGACGTCCGGCCGTTCCGGGGCGGGCGCGGGTTCGGCGGTCTGCTTCTCGGCGCGCGCGTGCCGGGGCGGCACGGCGAGCCGCACCACGTCGGCGAGCATCCCGCCGTAGCGGGCGGCGACGGCGCGGCACAGCTCCAGCAGCCGCGGCGGCAGCACCACCTCGGAAGAGATCACCCGGTCCACCCACTGCAGCGTGCCGGTGAAGTCCGAGTTCTCCTTGCGCTCCAGCAGATATCCGTCGACGAGCTTGCCGCGGAACCGCACCCGCACCCGGCAGCCGACGACGGCGGCCTCGTGCAGCCGGTCCGGGATCAGGTAGTCGAAGGTGCGGTCCAGGTGCGCGGGCAGCGACACCTCCACCAGCACGCTCGCCACCGGCAGCGCGGGTGCGGCCGTGCGCTCGGCCTTCGTCGTCGTGTTGGTCCCGCGCCCCGCCATGCGCACTTCTCTACCAGAGCACGGCGACGGGCCCGCGCACCTGGTCGGCGATCCGGGCGGCGCGGACGGGGTCACTACGATGCGGCGGGCAGCGAACGTGAAAGGACCCCGCGTGTTCGACGTCGTCTTCTACCACCCCGAGATCCCCGGCAACACGGGGAACGCCATCCGGATGGCGGCCGGTTCCGGCTGCGCGCTGCACCTGGTGCGGCCGCTGGGGTTCGGCGTGGAGGACGCGCGGCTGCGCCGGGCGGGCCTGGACTACCGGGACCGGGCGGTGCTGCGGGTGCACGACGATTGGGAATCGCTGCTGGCGGAGCTGGACCCGCAGCGGGTGTTCGCGTTCACCACGGGCGCGACGACCTCGCTGGAGCAGGTCCGCTACCGGCCGGGTGACGTGCTGCTGTTCGGCCCGGAGTCGGCGGGCCTGCCCGCGGAGATCTCCGGTTCCGACCGGATCACCGACCGGGTGCGGATCCCGATGCTGCCGGGCATCCGGTCGATGAACCTGGCGAACTCGGCGGCGGTGGCCGTGTACGAGGCGTGGCGCCAGCAGGACTACGCGATGCCCGCGGACTGATCCGCGCCGACCGGCCCCGAACGCGGAACCGCGCGGCACCCCGGTCGTCGGGATGCCGCGCGGTTCGCGGTCTCGATCTCGTCGGCGGCGCGGCCGCCGAGCGCGATCAGGGCTTGGTCTCGGGCTCCGCCGGAGCCGTCGCCGCCTCGTCCTTGCGGGCCTTCGCCAGGCTGGCCACCGTGGTGATCACCAGCACGCCGATGATGACGCCCAGCGACATCCAGTTGTTGATGTCCAGCCACTCGGGCACCGCGTGGTACTCGTGCAGCGCGTGCACCACCAGCTTGATGCCGATGAAGCCGAGGATGATCGACAGCCCGATGTTGAGGTACACCAGCTTGTCGACCAGCCCGCCCAGCAGGAAGTACAGCTGCCGGAGGCCCATCAGCGCGAAGGCGTTCGCGGCGAACACCAGGAACGGGTCCTGGGTGATGCCGAAGATCGCCGGGATGGAGTCGACCGCGAACAGCAGGTCGGCGCTGCCGATGGCGACGATCACCACGAACATCGGGGTGAGGAACCGCTTGCCGTCGATCTTCACCACGGACTTGGTCTCGTGGTAGTCGTCGGTGACCGGGAAGACCTTCCGGACCCACCGGACGACGATGTTCTCCTTGTACTCCTCGTCCTCGTCCTTGTTCCGGATCATGCCGATCGCGGTCCAGATCAGGAACGCTCCGAAGACGAAGAAGACCCACACGAACCGCTCGATCAGCGCGGCACCGACCGCGATGAACGCGCCGCGCATCACCAGCGCCAGCAGGATGCCGATCAGCAGCACCCGGTGCTGGTGGATCGTCGGCACCGCGAAGCTCGACATGATCACCATGAAGATGAACAGGTTGTCGACGCTCAGCGAGTACTCGGTGATGTACCCGGTGAAGTACTCGATCGCGAAATGCTGATCACCGAAGATCCACACACCGATGCCGAACACGATCGCGCAGGCGATGTAGAAGGTCACCCACCGAGCGGCCTCGCCGGTGGTCACCTCGTGCGGCTTGCGGTCGACGATCACCAGGTCGATCAGCAGCAGCAAGGCGAGACCGCCCAGCGTCGCCGCCCAGACCCACCAGTGAACGTTCAAGGAGTCGGCCGTCTTCTGAGCCTGCTGCGCCACCAAGGTCAGCTCGGCACCCATCGATTACCTCCGGTTCAGGGCGTGCGCCGGGACCGGAGGTCTCTTCCACCGGCGATGTTTCCGACCGGTCGACGGCACCGGGTCCCAACGGGAGCTTCGAGGCAACCGGTGGGGCCGTGATGACGATGCCGCCGCGAAGGAATACTCCCCTCCACAACGTTGCCAAGATTGTCACTTATGCACTGCTTCGAACACCAGCCCGGGTTGATCGCCCCGAATGCAGCCGGAAGGCTACGGCGAGCTACCGGTCGGGGCAATGCCCTGGTCACAGGACCACCCGAACCGGGGTACCGGTATCTGCGTGTGAGCAATCCCATCGCCCGAACCAGCGGCGCTCGAACGAACGGGCGATGGACGTGGTGCGGGACGCGGTTATGATCACCGCGCCCGCACTCGGGGATGCGGCAGTGCACCGAACGACACGACGATCGCGAGGGTGACGCCGCGGCGGACGGCCGGATTTCTGTTCGGTTGCTGCTTCATAGCGTCTTCGCCCTGACCCGACTCAGGATGAAACCGTTGCCGCCTCTTTCCCCTACTGTCGGGCCCGTGCCCCCGCTCCCCCGCCGCAGCAGGCCGTTCCTGCTGCTCATCGTGATCGTCGTGCTGCTGATCGCAGGGCTGGCGGCGCTCTGGTCCGGTGAGCGCCCCACCCCGGCCGCGCCGGCCCCGCGCCAGGCGCTGATCGACGTGCAGGACGGGCCGGACGGCCGGGAGCGCATCCAGATCGACTCGACCCTCTACGCGCCCGCCGCCACTCCCGCGCCCGCGGTGGTGATCGCGCACGGCATCGGCGGGGACAAGACGGATGCGGACGAGCAGGCGCGGGACCTGGTGCGGCGCGGGTTCGCGGTGCTGACCTACTCGGCGCGGGGATTCGGCGGCAGCAGCGGGCGGATCCGGCTCAACGCCGCGGACTACGAGGTCTCCGACGCCCACCAGATCGTGGACTGGCTGGCGCGGCAGCCCGAGGTGCAGCGGGACGGCGAGAGCGACCCGCGGGTCGGGTTCACCGGCGTCTCCTACGGCGGCGCGCTGAGCCTGCTGGTGGCGGGCAGCGATCCGCGGGTGGACGCGATCGCGCCGGTGATGACCTACAACGACCTCGGCCAGGCGCTGCTGCCGAACGCGGCGAGCGGCGCGGACTCCCCCGCCGACACGCCCGCGCACGGCACCGCGGGCCCGGAGGGCGTGTTCCGGCGCGCCTGGGCGGGCCGGCTGTTCAACCCGGGCGGGCCCTCGCCCGCCGACGGCTCCTCGGTGGCCTGCGGGAACTTCGCCCCGGACGTGTGCGCCGCGTACGGCGAGCTGGCGCGCACCGGCCGCGCCTCCCCCGCGACCCGGCGGTTGCTCGCCTCGGTGTCGCCGAGCTCGGTGACCGGGAACATCCGCATCCCGACGCTGCTGGCCCAGGGCACCCAGGACACCCTGTTCGGCCTGGACCAGGCCGATGCGAACGCGCGCCAGATCGCCGCCGCAGGCGGGGACGTGAGCATGGTGTGGTTCGCGGGCGGGCACGACGGCGCGGCGCCGGGGCCGCGCGTGCAGTCCCGGATCGCCGACTGGTTCGCCTTCCACCTGGGCTCCGGCGGGGCGCCCGCGCCGGGCGACCGGTTCCGGTTCGACATCGCGGGCACCGCCCGCGCGGACGGCGAGGTGCCGGTGCGCACCGTGTCCGCCCCCGACTACCCGGGCGTGCACTCGGACCGCACCCCGCGGTTCTCGCTGGACCTGCGCGGGCAGGCCACCACGGTGCTGAACCCGCCGGGCGGTACCCCGGGCGCGCTGAGCTCGCTGCCGGGGCAGCAGGGCCGCGGGGCCGAACCGTACGACCTGCCGCGGCAGGTCGCGGTGTTCGGCACCGAGCCGATGTCCTCCCGGATGCTGATCTCCGGGGTGCCGCAGACCCGGCTGTCGGTGGCCGCCGAACCCGGCCAGCCCACCACCGGGGACGCGGTGCTGTTCGCGAAGCTCTACGACGTGGACCGCGAGGGCCGCCGCGAACTGCTCGGCGACTCGGTCGCCCCGATGCACGTGACCGGCCTGCGCCCGGACGGCACGCCGGTCGAGGTGAACGTGGCGCTGCCCGGCGTGGTGCACTCGGTCGAGAGCGGGCACCGGCTGGAGCTCGCCGTGAGCACCACCGACCAGGCCTACGCGGTGCCGACGGCGACCGCGGTGCACCGGGTGGACCTGGCGGGGCCGCGGGCGCTGTCGGTGCCGTCGGTGAAGGGCACCAGCACCACCGGCGGCACGTTCCCCGTCGTCCCGGTCTCCGGGATCGCCGCGGTCGCCCTGCTCGGCGGGCTCGGCTGGCTGTTCACCCGGCTGCGGCGCGGCTACGCGCCCGCCGCGGAGGCCGAGGTCACCGGCCCGCCGCTGGAGATCAGCGAGCTCACCAAGACGTTCCCGCGCAAGGTCACCGCGCTGCGCGGGGTGTCGATGCGGGTGGAGCGCGGCCAGATCGTGGGCCTGCTCGGCCCGAACGGCGCGGGCAAGACGACGACGCTGCGGCTGCTGCTGGGACTGCTGCACCCGACGTCCGGGGAGGTCCGCGTCTTCGGGCACCGGGTCGAGCCGGGCGCTCCGGTGCTGTCCCGGATCGGGTCGCTGGTGGAGTCCCCCGGTTTCCCGCCGCACCTGACCGGGCTGGAGAGCCTGAAGCACTACTGGGCGGCGACCGGCAGGCCGATGCTGCAGGCCCGGTTCGACGAGGTCGTGCACATCGCGGGCCTCGGCGAGCACGCGCACCGGCGCACCGCCACGTTCAGCCAGGGCACCCAGCAGCGGCTGGCGATCGCGCAGGCCATGCTCGGGCTGCCGGACCTGCTGGTGCTGGACGAGCCGACGAACCGGCTGGACCCACCGCAGATCCACCAGATGCGCGAGATCCTGCGCCGCTACGCGGCGACCGGCCGCTGCGTGCTGCTGTCCAGCCACCTGCTGTCCGAGGTGGAGCAGACCTGCACGCACGTGATCGTGATGCACCGCGGCGAGGTGGTCACCTCCGGCAGCGTCGCCGACGTCGTGTCGGTGGACGGGCAGGCCACCTTCCGCGTCGACGACCCGGCGCGGGCCGCGGCGGCGCTGCGGGCGCTGGAAGGGCTCGGCGCGGTGGAGGTGGACGGCGAGCTGGTGCACGCCGACCTGCGCGGGCACGACCGGTCGATCGCGGTGAACGCGCTGGTGATCTCGGGGGTGGCGGTGGACCAGGTGGGTCCGCGGCGCAGGCTGGAGGACGCATTCCTGAACCTGGTCGGAGAGGAGCAGCGCTGATGCCGGAACGGTCCAGCGGGCCGGCGGCCCCGGACTCCTCGGCGGACGAGCCGTGGGCCGACGCGGGCGGGCGGGAGACCGAGCCGCTGTCGTCGGAGTCCGAGCGGCACCGGGCGGCGATCGCCCGCGCCCTGGAGTCCGGCGGCCTGCTCGGCGGGGATTCCGCCGAGCCGCGCGGCCAGCTGTGGGGTTCGGACGCGATGCTGCCGGACGATCCACCGGGTGAGCGCGACGTCGACCCGGCCGAGCTCACCTGGGACGTGCCGCCGGAGCGGGCGGACGCCGTCCCCGACGACCTGGACCTCGACCTCCCGGTACCGGAGGCCGCCGGTTCCGGCCGGTCGGGCCCGGACCACGACGGCGGTCGGCATCGCGGCGATGCCGAACGCCACGGCGAGCACGGGTACCGCGACGATCACGGGCACCGCGACGGCTACGGACCCCGCGACGATTCCCCCAGGGACTGGACCAGCCCCACCTGGGAACCGGACGAGCCCCGGTCCGCCGGGCCGGACGCGCCTCGGCCCGCCGAACCGGACGACCCTAGGTCCGCGGGGGCGGACGACCCGAGGCCCGCGGGGCCGGACGGGACCGAGCGCCCCACCGGCGGGCGACCCGGCACCGGCGTCGTCGAGAGCATCCCGGCCGCGGTCGTCGACCCGCCCCCGGCGGCGGACGAGGAGACCGCGGCCGCGCTGCCGGTCAGCGCGCAGGACCCCACCCAGCCCGACGGCAGCGTGCAGGGCTACCAGGTGCGCCGGACGCTGCCGGTGCGGGTGGAGCTGGCCCGGCAGGCGGGCAGGCGGCGGACGCGGCTGGCGCTGGGCTTCCTGGTGCTGCTGCCGCTGCTGCTGCTCGCCGCGTTCGAGATCGGCGACGACGGTTCGGTGCCGCGGACCGCGGACCTGTCCGGGATGGCGACCTCCGGCGGGTTGAACTTCACCGCGTTCGCGGTGTCCTCCTCGGGAGGGTTCCTGCTGGTCCTGGTGGTGGCGTTGTTCTTCGGCGACACGGTGGCCAGCGAGGCCTCCTGGTCGAGCCTGCGCTACCTGCTGGCCGCACCGGTTCCGCGCGGGCGGCTGCTGCGGCAGAAGGCGGTGGTGGCGGCGCTGCTGTCGCTGCTGGGGATCGCGTTGCTGCCCGCGATGGCGCTGGCGGCGGGCCTGTTCTGGTACGGCACGGGTGAGCTGGTGACGCCGAGCGGCAGCGTGCTGTCGTTCCCGGTGGGCCTGCTGACCCTGGTGCTGGCGGTGCTGTACCTGGCGGTGCAGTTGAGCTGGGTCGCCGGGCTGGCGCTGTGGCTGAGCGTGAGCACCGATGCGCCGCTGGGCGCGGTGGGCGGCGCGGTGCTGGTGTCGATCCTGTCGCAGATCCTGGACCAGATCTCGGCGCTGGGCGGGCTGCGCTCGTTCCTGCCGACGCACTACGCGTACGCGTGGGGCGATCTGCTGGCCGAGGAGGTCGACTGGACGGGCATGGCGAACGGGGCGTGCTCGTCGCTGGTGTACGCGGCGGTGTTCGTGCTGCTGGCGCACTGGAGCTTCCGGCGCAAGGACATCACCAGCTGATCGGGCGGGGCGGGGCGTGGCCGAACGGGGTAATAGGCTGCGGCACATGGAGGTGTTCCACCTGCGCTACTTCGCGGCCGTCGCCGAGAACCTGAGCTTCTCGAAGGCGGCGCGCCAGCTGCACATGGCGGTGTCGCCGCTGAGCAGGCGGATCCGCGACCTGGAGCGCGAGCTGGGCGTCCGGCTGTTCGACCGCGATTCGCACAGCGTGAACCTCACCGCGGCGGGCAGCGCCCTGCTGCCGCTGGCCACCGAGGTGCTGACCCGGTTCGACGACATCCCGGGCCGGTTGCGCCAGGAGCTGGGCACCCAGCAGCGCATCGTGCACGTGGGCGTGCCGCCGGGCCTGCACCCGCGGCTGCGGGACCGGTTGCGCGACTTCGACCGCACGGCGGGCTGCGAGGTGCGGCGCTGGCCGGGCGGCAGCCTGGACCTGGTGGAGCAGGTTCGGCGCCGCGAGCTGGAGCTGGCGCTGGTGCACCTGCCCGCGCACGCGGAGGGCGTGGAGGTCCGCGAGGTGATGCGGGAACCGCTGGGCGCGGTGCTGCCCGCCGCCGAGTTCGCGGGCCGCGAGTCGGTGTCGCTGTCCGAGCTGACCGGCCACGTCTACGCGCGACCGGGTTCGGGCCTGTCCCCGACGTACTTCGACCAGCTGGAGGTGCAGCTGACCGCGGCGGGCATCCACCGCCGCACCACGCTGAGCACCAGGGACTACTCGGGCACCGGTGAGTTCGTGGCGAACGGCGGGGCGTTCGCGATCTCGATGCTGGACCCGCAGAACCAGATGGGCCGCCCGTGGGAGCACGACCGGGTGGTGGTGCTCCCGTTCGCGGACATCGATCCGGTGCTGGCGACGGGCTTGATCTGGCGCGCGGACCGCGCCGAGCCGGGCGGGGAGCTCGCCGACCTGGTCGCCGGAGCCCTCGAAGCCCTCTCCTGACCGGCGCGGTCCCGGCTCAGTCCAGTTCGACGGCGATGGGTTCGGCGGCGCGGAGCTCGTCGTAGGTCCAGTTCGCACCGGCGAGCGCGCAGGCCAGGCGGTCGAGGAACGCGAAGTCGCGGCTCGTCGGATCGTCCTGGTCGTCCTCGATGAGCTCCTCGAGGTTCCCGGCCGCGTCGATCGCGGCACGCACGGCCGCGGGCGCGTCGGCGGGCAGTTCGGCCACGTCGCTCTCGACGTTGTCGAAGTCGGTGCTGAACACCGCTTCCCCGCCCTCGGCGTAGCAGAGCCGGTTGAGGGCGTTGATGTCGATGTGCAGCGACACCGCCGGTCCGCCCGCCGCGGCGGAGAGCGCGGTGGCGGGGTCGTCGCCGAGGTCCTCGGTGGTGTTGGCGTCGTCCATGACGAAGGTCCAGCCGCGCACCCGCCCGGCCAGCAGCACGGTCTCCGCTTCGGAGTCGAGGACGGTGGCGGGCAGCGAGCGGGCGTCGAGCTCGGCGGGGGCTTCGGCGGGCAGCGGGCAGGGCACGGCCCGCGCCGGGTCGGCGCCGAGCACCTCCAGCGCGGCGGCGGGTTCGAGGTCCCGCACCAGGTAGAACATCAGGTGGTCGGGCCCGTACAGCGACGTCGTCCAGACCGGACAGCCCTCGTCGTCGAGCGTTCCGGCGGGGAATCCCGGCGTGGTCAGCACTGCGCCTCCTCGGTTCGTGCGGTGTGCTGATCATTGTGGACGGCGGCACCGACAGACCGCGGGACCGGAGGGCGAAATCCCTGGTCAGAGCGCTGTCGTGGTATGACCGCGGCGGTCACGCCGTTGTTCTCCGATCGGGCGCACCGATCGATTGCCGCTCGCCGAACCCGCTCGTAGCGTCGTTAGTGAAGCTAATGAATCCGCGCGAGAGGAACTCCGCAGCCATGACAGCCCCCGCCGACGCACCCGCCACCTCGGGCCGGACCGGTCCGCTGGCAGGTGTCCGGGTCATCGACATGGCCACCGTGGTGATGGGCCCGTACGCGGCCCAGATCCTCGGCGACCTCGGCGCCGACGTCATCAAGATCGAGTCGCCGAAGGACACCGTCCGCAACGGCACCCTGCACCGCACCCCGGGCATGACGCCGTTGAACCTCAACGTCAACCGCAACAAGCGCAGCGTGGCGCTGAACCTCAAGGACGAAGCCGACCACGCCACCGCGCTGGAGCTCATCGGCGGCGCGGACATCCTCATCACCAACATGCGGATCGGCGCGCTGCGCAGGCTCGAAATGGACCACCAGAGCCTCGCCGAGCGGTTCCCGCACCTCATCTACGCGCACGCGCAGGGCTTCCGCCCCGACTCCGACCGCGCCGACCTCGCCGCCTACGACGAGACCGTGCAGGCCGCGTCCGGGCTGCTGGACCTCGCCGCGCGGTCCGGGGACATCGGCGCGCCCGTCGTGCTGCCCAGCATCTTCGCCGACAAGGTCGCGGCGCTGACCATCGCCTACACCGCGCTCGCCGCGCTGCACCACCAGCGCGCCACCGGTGAGGGTCAGCTGGTCGAGGTGCCGATGGCCGACACGCTGCTCGCGTTCAACCTGGTCGAGCACCTGCAGGGCGCCGCGTTCGAGCCGCCGATGGGACCGACCGGGTTCGCCCCCTCGATGAACAAGGGCCACCGCGCCCGTCCCACCAAGGACGGTTACGCGATGATCATCCCCTACAGCCCGGAGAACTGCCGCGACCTGTTCCACGCGGCCGGGCGCTCCGACCTCGCGGCGGACCCGCGGGTCAACGGCGAGATCCTGGACGCCATCAACGACGGCGAAGCGCTCGCCGAGCTCATCGAGTCGGTCACCCCGAACCTCACCACCGCCGAGTGGATCGACGTGTGCACCAAGCACAGCATCCCCGTCGGCCCGGTGCTCAAGCTCGACGAGGCGGCGGCCGACGACTACGTCCGCGGCGGCCACCTGCTCGACCTGGCCGAGCACCCCAGCGAAGGCTCCTACCGGGCCATCGGGGTGCCGATGAACTTCTCGGCCACCCCCGCCTCGATCCGCAGCCACGCACCGCTGCCCGGCCAGCACACCGACGAGGTGCTGCGCGAGCTCGGCAGGCGCTGAGCTTTACCGCAGCCCCCATCGGGGAATCCCGGCGACAACCCGCGCACGAAGGAGACCGGTCGTTGAACCGCGAGCAGATCCTGCAGAGCCCCACCACCCCGCTCACCGCACCCGCCTACGCCGCGGCGGTGCCCCGGTTCACCGACCGCGAGTACCTCAACGTCGTGTACCGGACCGACCCCGAGGCGCTGCGCGCGGTGGTCCCGGAACCGCTGGAGATCGATGAGCCGCTGGTGCGCTTCGAGATCATGAAGATGGGCGAGGTCACCTCGTTCGGCCCGTACGTGGAGTGCGGCCAGGCGATCCCGGTGCGCCTCGGCGCCGAACGCGGCGAATACCTGCACGCCATGTACCTGGACAGCTTCGCCGCCACCGCCGCGGGACGCGAGGCCAGCGCCTACCCGAAGGTGCTGGGTTCGCCCGCGCTGTTCCCCGACGAGGGGGCGCTGGTGGGCACCCTGGACTACGGCACGCAGCGGGTCGCCACCGCGACCATGGGCTACAAGCACCGCCCGCTGGACCTGGAGCAGGCGAAGGCCGAGATCACGGTGCCCTCGTTCATGCTCAAGATCGTCCCCGGGTACGGGCGGGAACCCCGGGTGTGCGAGCTGATCCGCTCGCAGATCACCGACATCACCGTCAAGGAAGCCCACACCGGCCCGGCCCGGCTCCAGCTGTTCGAGCACGTGCTGGCGCCGCTGGCGGACCTGCCGGTGCGCGAGGTCGTCTCCGCCAGCCACGTCGTCACCGACCTGACGCTGGGCGCCGCGACCCCGGTCCACGATTACCTCGCCGAGTGAAGGAGCGAAATCCCATGACGAGCAACGAGCTCCGGTGGAAGTCGGTCGCGGTCGTCGGCGCGGGCACCATCGGCCTGTCCTGGGCGGCGCTGTTCGCCTCCCGCGGGATGCGGGTGCGGCTGACCGATCCGCGCGAAGACCTCGCGCAGGTGCTCGGCGAGGCCATGCCGTCGATCGCCGCGGGCATCCCGGGCGCTTCGGCCGCCGACCTGCTCACCCGCATCGAGGTCTCCTCCTCGATGCCGGAGGCGGTGCAGGGCGTCGACCTGGTGCAGGAGAACGGCCCGGAACGGCTGGACTTCAAGCAGGAGCTGTTCGCCGAGATCGCCCGGCACGCCCCCGCCTACGCGGTGCTGGCCTCGTCGAGCTCCGGCATCATCGCCACCGACATCGCCGAGCAGCTGCCCGCGGAGACCGCCGCGCGCGTGCTCATCGCGCACCCGTTCAACCCGCCGCACGTGGTACCGCTGGTCGAGGTGGTGCCGGGCGAGCGCACCGGCGAGGACGTCGTGCAGGCGACCATCGAGTTCTACCGCGAACTCGGCAAGACCCCGGTGCGGCTACACAAGGAGCTTCCCGGGTTCGCCGCGAACCGGTTGCAGGGCGCGATCATGCAGGAGGCCGTCAGCCTGGTCCTGGACGGCGTGGTCTCGGCGTCCGAACTGGACACCGTGATGAAGGCGTCGCTCGGCGGCCGCTACGCCACGATCGGACCGTTCGAGAGCTTCCACCTCGGCGGCGGTCCCGGCGGCATCCGGCACATGATGAGCCACCTCGGGCTGCGCATGGCCGAGCAGTGGAAGGAGCTGGGTCGCCCCGAGCTGACGCCCGCCGCCATCGAGGAGATCGTCGGCCAGACCGAATCCGCCTACGGCGCAGGCCCGCACGCCTACCTGGAGCGCTCGGAGTCCCGCGACCGCAAGCACAACGCCATCAACGCCGCGCTGGACGCGGAAGCGGACGGCACCGACCGGAACTGACCGGCCGGGACACCCCCACCCCGGCCATTCGCAGAGAGAGGGCCACGATGCCCAAGAAGATCAACACCGATCCGGACTTCTTCGGATTCGCCGAGCTGCTCAGCGATTCCGAGCGCGCCGAACTCGCCGAGATCCGCGACTACCTGCAGCGCGAGATCGCCCCGCTGGCCAACCCGGCGTGGGACAAGGCGGAATTCCCGTTCGAGGCGATCGAGAAGTTCGCCAAGCTCGGCCTCGCCGGCTACCAGTACCCCGAGCACGGCGACGGCGTGGAGCGCAGCTCGCTGTTCCCCGGCTTCCTCAGCATCGAGCTCAACCGCATCGACCCGTCGCTGGCCGTCTTCTCCGGTGTCCACACCGGACTCGCGATGGGCAGCATCCAGGGCGGCGGCGACCAGGAACAGCGGGACCGCTGGATGCCGGACATGGTCGCCATGCGCAAGATCGGCGCGTTCGCGCTCACCGAACCCGAGGGCGGCTCCGACGTCGCGGGCGGCATGCGCACCACCGCGCGCCGCGAAGGCGACGAGTGGGTGCTCAACGGCGCCAAGCGCTGGATCGGCAACGGGACCTTCGCCGACATCATCGTCGTGTGGGCCCGCGACGAGGCCGACGGCCAGGTGAAGGGCTTCGTCGTCGGCAAGGACACGCCCGGCGTCACCGCGACCAAGATCGAAGGCAAGATCGCGCTGCGCACCGTGCAGAACGCCGACATCGTCTTCGCGGACGCCCGGGTGCCCGAGTCCGACCGGCTGCAGAACATCAACAGCTTCCGGGACACCGCGAAGGTCCTCGCCCGCACCCGCGGCGGCGTCGCCTGGCAGGCACTGGGCCTCGCGATGCGCGCCTACGAGCTCGCCCGCGAGTACGCGGTGAGCCGCGAGCAGTTCGGCAAGCCCATCGGCGGGTTCCAGATGATCCAGGACCTGCTGGTGAAGATGCTCGGCAACATCACCGCCATGTTCGGCATGGTGGTCCGGCTCAACCAGCTCACCGAGCAGGGCAAGGCGGGCGCCGAGCAGGCCGCGCTGGCGAAGGCGTTCACCACCACCCGGATGCGCGAGGTCGTGGGCTGGGCGCGGGAGCTGTTCGGCGGCAACGGCATCGTCCTCGACTACGAGGTCGCGAAGTTCTTCGCCGACGCCGAGGCCGTCTACTCCTTCGAGGGCAGCCGCGAGATGAACACCCTCATCGTCGGCAAGTCCATCACGGGGCTCAGCGCCTTCGCGTGAGCCCGTGCGGCGAGACGCCCGGGGCGGTCCGCCCCGGGCGTTCCGGTGCCCGGCTCGGTCAGTACGCGGTGCGCAGCGGAGCCCGCTTCCGGTCGTCGATCTCCACGACGTGGATGGCCCGGCCACGCGGTTCCCCGGTCGTCATGTCGAAGTAGAAGCCGTCCCCCGCCCCACCGATCCGGTGGTCCGGGTCGGAATACCCGCTGATCCCGCCGGTCACCGACACCGGGTCCGGTACGCGGTCCTGGCGGCCCTTGACCGCCCTCGCGATGCCCGCGGCCGCGGCCTTCATCGCGTCGTACTCCATGATCGCCCAGCCGTTGGCGAGGTTCGCCCCGCTGCCGGGCGCCGCGTGGAACCGCTCGCCGAACTGCTCGAAGTCGGCCGCGCGCGGGTTGAACTTCGGCGATCGGAGCGCGTCCGGGTCCGCCAGCGCCGCGTAGACCACCCGCACCTGGGCGGGCACCTCCGCCGGGTCCAGGTTCGCCGCGTCCGATCCGGTGATCACCGTCATCGGCCGCTGGCAGGTCGGCAGCTGCTTCAGGAACGGCAGCAGCTGGGACGCCCGCCCGCCGTACAGCACCGCGTCGTCCCCGCTGGCGCACGCGCGATCGGCCGCGTTCTCCAACGAGAAGGAGATCTCGTCCTCGCCCGCGTTGCCGGCGAAGGTGATCGGGAACTCGCTCACCTGGCTCCCGAACGCCGCCTGCAGGGAGTTCGCCAGGCCGACCGTGTAGAAGTCGTCCCGGTTGAGGTCCCTGACCAGCTGGTAGGACGACTTCCCCCGTTCCTCCTCCAGCCGGTCCGCCAACGCCTCCGCTTCGCGCCGGTTGTTCGGGCTGACGAGGAAGAACCCGTCGATCGGACCGCTCGGCACCTCGTCCCCGCCGTCGAAGTCCTCCACGACCCCTCGCGCGTTCAGGCCGTTGGCGGTGAGCACCGCCCCCACCATCGGGATGTCGGCGTCCGAGAGCGCGTGCGCCCCCAGCAGGGTCTCCTTGACGCTCACCCCGAGCCCGGTGACCGCGACCAGCGGGGACTCCGACCCGGTCCGGCGCACGAGCTGGTCGACGACCGGCGCCCAGCCCTGCTCCGCGGATCCCTCGTTGGCGACCACGACCTGCACGGCGGGTCCTTGGGGCCCCTCGTTGACGTCGTGCTGCGCTTGGGCGGCACCTTCGAGCAGGTCGCGCACCTGGTCTTCGGACGCGGCCCCGAAGGCGTGCTTCGGCACCGGGGTCAGCACGGCCACCGTCACCGTCTTGCGGGCCGGATCGGCCGCGGCGTCCCGGTTCTGCTGGTCGAACCTCGCCATCACCGGGCTCAGCGCGTCGACACCGAAGTTCGACGAGGCCGACACTCCGATGCACTCCGCGGCCCCGGCGTCGTCCGCGGCGACACCGGCCGTGCGCAGGCCGGCCGGGCTCACCCACTCGCCCGCACCGCAGTGCGCGTACGACACCGCTCGCCACCCGTTCGAGTACACCGCCAGCACTACGCCGCACGTCAGCCCGGCGGTCAGGAACGCGGCCAGCCACCGCCGCCGCCGCTGTCGCGCGGACTCCCGGTTCGACCGCGGCCGGGTGAAGCTCGTATCCAGCACCGTGTTCAAGGCTTCCTCCTGCACGCCGGTGTTCACCGGTACTTGTCCGCCTCGGCCCGCAACTCCGGGAGGCCGTCGCGCGCGTACGGCGCGACGTCGTCGAGGTCGACTGCGATCTCGCTGTTCAGCTCGTGCTTGCGGGCACCGCCGAGCGGATCGGCCGCCACCCACTTCGCGGCGACGAGCCGGGCCAGCGGGGCCACCGGCAGGTCGCGCGGCATGACCCACCTGGTCAGGTCGCGGACCCGCTCGACCGGGGCTTGCCCGCTCGTGTCCCGGCTGGGCGCGGCGCACACCGACCGCAGCAGCGCCAGCCATGTCGCGGCGGGCATCTGGTCCAGCAGGTCCGCGAGCCGCCGCGTCACCTGTTCGATCTCGCCGAGCGCCAAGGCGAAGTGCAGCTCCCCGGCGAGGTCGTGGTCCTGCTCGCAGTGGCTGCGCAGCCAGCGGTGCACCGATTCCCAGTCGGCGCGCTCGCCCGGACCGCGGGCGGCGAGCCTGCGCAGCAGCAGCCTGCGCAGCACCGGGACCATCACCTGGTCCGCGTCGACGGAGCACGGCCACCACGCCGCTTCGAGCACCACCGGCCGCGGGTCCGCCGACGCCAGCATCGGCCGGTACTCGGCCAGCCGCTGCCCTTCCGCGAAGTTCCGCGCCGCGGAGCAGGTGATCAGGTCTTCCAGGCCGGTCAGCGGAACCCCCCGCAGGAACGCCTTCAGCGCGAGGGCCTCCACCCGGTCCGAACCCGCCCCGACCGACAGCGGTCCCGCGAGCAGCTCGTGCAGGTCGGCCGGGTCCGCGCCGTGCTCCGCGATCGCGTCCAGCAGCATCCGGGTGGTGCGCGGGTGCCCGTGCGCGAAGCCGTGCAGCATCGCGACGACGCGCCGAGCGTTCCCCAGCACCGGCCCCAGCGGCGCCGCCATGTCGGCGACCGCGTCGGCGCTGAGGTCGCCCAGCAGCACCGGGTACGAGCCGGGCGTGCGGTTCGCCGCCGAGCGGGCGAGGTGGTCCGCGTAGCCCGCGACGTCGATCGGCACCGGGCCGCCGCGCGCGAGCGGGTCGACGTTCGCGGTGGCCACCGCGGTCAGCGGGTCCGGGTCCTCGGTCGCGGCCGTCCCGCGCCGCCTGCGCGCGGCTTCCAGTCCCCGCAGCAGTTCCGGGGCGGCATCCGCGTCGTCGAGCAGCACAACGCAGTTCAGCGTGCGGCGATCGGCCGCCCACCCGCTGCGGAACCCGTCCCGCAGGTCCGCCAGGAACGCGGCCCACAGCACGTCGCCCACTTCCTGCACGACCTCCGGATCGCTCGCGCGGGCCTTGCGGTTGAGGTCGACCAGCACGTCCACCGGATCGCGGTCGAGCCCCCGGTCCTGGTGCCCGTACCAGGCCCGCTCGTCGCCCCACTGCCACCGGGCGCGCCGCAATGCGTTGATGCCGGTCAGCACCAGGTCCGGCAGGTGCCCGCCCACCGCGGCGGCCCCCGGGACCGCGGCGGTGGGCGCTCCGGCCGCGAGCGAGGCCAGGAACTGCGGCGGGTCGCTGATCTTCGGGTAGGTGGCCAGCGACTCCTCGACCTGCCTGCGCGCGGCGGGCCAGCCGGTGAGGTCCAGGTGCGGCCCGAGGGCGAGGTGGCCCGCGATGAACCGGGGGAACTCCAGCGTCCCGTAGCCCTCGCAGGGCCTGCTGAGCTGAGCGGCGAGGTCGGCCAGCGCCCGCGGCACCGATGAGCCGTCGAGCCGCGCGCAGTCGAACCGGGCGCACGGCACGTTGCCGTCCATCCGGGCGGCGAGCTCGTCGAGCAGCGCCGTCTTCCCGGTGCCGCCGGTACCGCAGAAAACGAGGACGGGAACCGGCCGGCTCGCCGGGATTCCATCCCGTTCCGGGCGCGCCAGGAATTCCCGGACCAACCGCAGTTCCCGGTCGCGCCCGCACAACGGTCCGCTCGCGTGCCGCACCATGAGATCCCCCGATCCGCGCTGCACGACTCCCCCGGGCAATTCCCCACCACTCCCGGAAGAGCGAGAAAAGGAGATTACAAAGATCCGGACCGACCGGTCAACGCTCTTTTATCGGAAAGACGATACCGCCAGGCAGTGGAACCCGATCGGGCCAATCCTCAGCCGTCACATCCGCCGCTGGAGCAGCGCAAACCCGCCCGCACGCACAATTCGGCCACCCCGATTGAGAAAGATCGACAACGTCATCAAGATCGGAAATTGCCACCGCCGAATGGTGCACGTTCACGCCGGTCATATTCCACAAGAGCGAACGACGAAAAGAAGCATCCGGGCGAATACCACCGCGAACGCATCACCACTCCCGCGCACCGCACGGCCACCGCCTCCTCCCGATGGCACCGCCGCCCCCACCGAGAACCCGACGAGTTCGCCGCCGCCGAGATCCCCTGTTCGCCAACGTCCGCGCCCCACCTTCACCGAACCGACCCCCAACGTTGGTCGAGCGCCCCACCCGCCCAGCCGCCCTACCCAGGCGAATGGCCCACTCGCCCACCGAGGCCGGCCGAACGGGCCACTCACCCAGCGATCCTTCCCAGGTGAATGGCCCACTCACCTGACCGCCCTACCCAGGTCAATGGCCCACTCACCCGGCCGTCCTACCCGGGTGAATGGGCCACTCGCCCACCGAGGCCGGTCGAATGGGCCATTCACCCGGCGGTCCTGGCCAGGTGAATGACCCACTCGCCCAGCGAAGTTGGTCGGGTGGGTCGTTCACCTGGTTTGCCACCGGTAGCTGCCGCGGGTCGCCGCCGTCCGGTACCGATCCCAGCAGCTGTGCGTCGTGCACGTCACCGCGGTCGTCGACCCCGTCCGCGGTGAACGCCACCCGGCCCGCCGGTGCGACCGACCGGTGCGCGGCAGCCGCGGCGCGCTCCCACTGCCGGACGCGGGTCTGCCGCGCACGCGGGGGCGCTCGCAGGCGCCCCGAACCCGCCACCGCCCCGGCGCGGGCCGGGACCTACTTGATGCCCGCGGCGTCCATGCCGCGCAGTTCCTTCTTCAGGTCGTGGATCTCGTCGCGCAGCCGCGCCGCCAGCTCGAACTGCAGCTCGCGCGCCGCGTTCATCATCTGGTCGTTGAGCTGCTGCACCAAGTCCGCCAGCTCCGCCCGCGGCATCGAGCTGGTGTCGCGCCCCTCCAGCACGCCGGACGAGGCCACCGCCTCCCCGCTGGGCTTCTTCCCGCGCGAGGAGTTGCGGCCGGAGCCACCGACCGCCACCGACTCCTCGGTGTCCTCGGACTCGGTGTAGACCCGGTCCAGGATGTCGGCGATCTTCTTGCGCAGCGGCTGCGGATCGATGCCGCGCTCGGTGTTGTAGGCGATCTGCTTGGCGCGGCGCCGGTTCGTCTCGTCGATGGCGTGCTGCATCGAATCGGTGATCTTGTCGGCGTACATGTGCACCTGGCCGGAGACGTTGCGCGCCGCGCGGCCGATCGTCTGCACCAGGCTCGTCCCGGAGCGCAGGAAGCCCTCCTTGTCGGCGTCCAGGATCGCCACCAGCGACACCTCCGGCAGGTCCAGGCCCTCCCGCAGCAGGTTGATGCCGACCAGCACGTCGAACTCGCCGAGCCGCAGCTGCCGCAGCAGCTCCACCCGCCGCAGCGTGTCCACCTCCGAGTGCAGGTAGCGCACCCGCACGCCCAGCTCCAGGAAGTAGTCGGTGAGGTCCTCGGCCATCTTCTTCGTCAGCGTCGTCACCAGCACCCGCTCGTCGCGCTCGGCGCGGTCGCGGATCTCGCCGACCAGGTCGTCGATCTGCCCTTCGGTCGGCTTCACCACGACCTCCGGGTCGACCAGCCCGGTCGGGCGGATCACCTGCTCGACGAACTCGCCGCCGGCCCGCCCCATCTCGTACGGGCCGGGCGTCGCCGACAGGTACAGCGTCTGCCCGATGCGGTCGGTGAACTCCTCCCAGGTCAACGGCCGGTTGTCCATCGCACTGGGCAGCCGGAAGCCGTGCTCGACCAGGGTGCGCTTGCGGGACATGTCGCCCTCGTACATGCCGCCCACCTGCGGCACCGTCTGGTGCGACTCGTCGATGACCAGCAGGAAGTCGTCCGGGAAGTAGTCCAGCAAGGTCGCGGGCGCCGTCCCCGCCTCGCGGCCGTCGATGTGCCGCGAGTAGTTCTCGATGCCGGAGCAGAAGCCGACCTGGCGCATCATCTCGATGTCGTACTGGGTGCGCATCCGCAGCCGCTGGGCCTCGAGGAGCTTGTTCTGCTTCTCCAGCTTCCCCAGCTGCTCCTCCAGCTCGCCCTCGATGCCGCGGATCGCCTTCTCCATCCGCTCCGGCCCCGCCACGTAGTGGGTCGCCGGGAAGATCCGCACCTCGTCGACCTCGCGGACGATCTCGCCGGTCAGCGGGTGCAGGTAGTAGAGCCGCTCGATCTCGTCGCCGAACAGCTCGACGCGCACCGCCAGCTCCTCGTACGCCGGGATCACCTCGACCGTGTCGCCGCGCACCCGGAAGGTGCCGCGGGCGAACGCGATGTCGTTGCGGGTGTACTGCACGTCCACCAGCGCGCGCAGCAGCATGTCCCGGTCGATCTCCCCGCCGACCTCCAGCGCGATCGAGCGGTCCAGGTACGACTGCGGCGTGCCCAGGCCGTAGATGCAGGACACCGAGGACACGACCACGCAGTCCCGCCTGCTCAGCAGGTTCGAGGTCGCCGAGTGCCGCAGCCGCTCCACGTCCTCGTTGATCGACGAGTCCTTCTCGATGTAGGTGTCGGTCTGCGGGACGTACGCCTCGGGCTGGTAGTAGTCGTAGTAGCTGACGAAGTACTCGACGGCGTTGTCCGGGAAGAACTCCCGCATCTCGTTCGCCATCTGCGCCGCGAGCGTCTTGTTCGGCTCCAGCACCAGCGTCGGCCGCTGCAACCGCTCGACGAGCCACGCCGTGGTCGCCGACTTGCCGGTACCCGTCGCGCCCAGCAGCACCACGTTCGCCTCGCTGGCCTTGATCCGCCGTTCCAGCTCGTCGATCGCCGCCGGCTGGTCGCCGGACGGGTCGTAGTCGCTGACCATGCGGAAGCGGCCACCGGTGCGCGGGATGTCGCTGACCGGCCGGAAGGTGGTGTCGGCCGGGGTCGGGTACTCAGTCGCGAAAGCCACGTCCTCGAGGGTACGAGCCCCCACCGACAGCGCGCCGCCGCCCGAGGCGCGCACCACCCGCCGTCCCGGATTTCAACCCTGCCGCCGCACCCCGGACCCGACCTACAGTGGCGGGGTGACCACGCAACGCGAGATCGCAGCGAGCCTCGGACTGCCGGTGCACCCGCCGAAGGTCGAACTGTTCGACGTCGAAGCGGGCACCAACACCGATCCCAAGAGCATCATCCGCGACGTCGACGAGTACCGGCGCGCGCCGTTCGGCCTCTACCTCCGCCGCGGGATGCCCGACCACCCGAAGCTGCGGGCGCTGCAGTCCTGGCTGCTGCCCGAGCACGACCTCCGCATCACCCGCTGGGAGCACCGGCCGGGATTCGCCGACGGGTGGGACTACTACGTGGACATCGCCCGCGTCGAACCCGGACCGCGGCGGTGGCGCACCGAGGACCACTACCTCGACCTGCTGGTCGCCGACGGCCGCGAGGCGCGGTTGATCGACGTCGACGAGTTCCTGCTGGCGGTGCGGGCGGAACTGCTCGACGAGCGGACCGCCGAACGGGCCATGCGCGCCGCGTGCACCGCGCTGGAAGGGCTCGCCCGGCACGGCCACCGGTTGGACGACTGGCTGCGTGAGCTCGGCATCGAGCTCACCTGGTCCGGGCAATCCGACCACGATCCCGCGGTCCGGCCGGCACTCGTACCGCCGAATCGGTGACGGCCCGCGCACGGGCCGAATCGATATCCGACCAGGACGGGAAAGTTATGTTAAAGAACGGTACTGACGATCACGGACTCCGAAATCGGCGCTACTGTCTGGAGTCGTGGGCGCCGTAATCACTCCTCAGCTGGTCGACATCATCGATCTGTTCGCTGCGCAGCGTTCGCATTCTTCCGGCGCTGTCGTGCCCCTCGATCGATGCCAGGTGGAGCACTGGGGACTGTCCCTGGAGTGCGCCACACCCGAGGATCCCGCGCACGAAGGCGAGGTCACCTGGCTGATGCCGGACCTCGGGCTGCGGCTCACCCGCCGCCGGTCCCGGCGCAGGCACTCCCGGCGGGAGCCGAGCATGCTCACCGTCGTCCACGTCGAACGCGACACCCGATCGTGGACGGTGACGGATCTGCTGCTCGGCCTGCAGGTCCCGGACCGCGGCTCCGCGCGCATCGTGCAAGCCGAGGAATTCGCCACCGCCATCTCCGCGGGAATGATCCGCCTCAGCGAAGCCGACTACGCGCTGCGCACCGTGCACCGCACCTTCGAAGAGATCACCCGCCATCGGGACATCAACCAATGGCTGGCCCACCGAGGCATCTTCGAACTCTGGTGAGTTCTCGGGGGTCCTTTTACTCCCAGGGCGGGTTGCGGAACCTCAGCGTTCTCCTCGCTGCGGGACCGTTTTGACCGGTGGCATCCGCCACAGGAGACAACGCCGTCCTCGCGAGGAGAACGCTGAGAACCCGCTGCGGTGCCGGGTGCTCTGGTGGTCGGCTGCTCAGCGGCTGCGCCGCTGACAGGAGGAAGAACTAGCTCGTTCAGTCCCGGGGTGGGGCCCAGCCTGTTCGGTCCGCCCATTCCTGGGCTTTCGGGAGTGCTGCGGGGAACCAGGGGTCCTTGGCCGCCGCGTAGGCCTCGGGGGTGTCGTGGCGGGCCGAGAGCTCGCGCTTCACGGCCAGGTAGTCCGCGCGCGCTTCCGGATCGGCCCGCAGCCAGTCCCGCAGCAGCAGCGCCACCCACCAGCCCGGCCCGCCCTGCACCCGCACGTGCAAGTTCACCGGCCGGCCCGGGTCGGCCGAGTTGTGGTAGCGCTTGCTCCAGTGCGCCGGCTCCGGGTCGAAGGGGTGCGGGTTGTCCCGCTGGATCCCGTGGTCGGCCGGGAAACCGGCGTCCGCCAGCGCCTCCGCGATCGCGTCGGCGTCGGCCAGCGACCGCACCGACAGCTGCAGGTCGATGATGTCCTTCGCCGGGAATCCGGGCACCGAGGTGGAGCCGACGTGCTCGACCCGCAGCCCGGCCTCGCCCGCCGCGCGCAGCACGCGGGCGCCGAGCCTGCGCGCGGTGCGCGGCCACTCCGGATCGGGGTCGGCGAGCACCGGCGGTTTCCGCGGCGGCCGCTGCCGCTCGCGCACCCCGCGCTCGTAGGGCACCAGCCGGTCGAACCACAGCCGGTCCACCGCGGTGACCAGGTCCTCGACCGGGCCGGTGTTGTCCAGCCACACGTCGGCGGCCTCGCGGCGCTGCTCGTCGGTGGCCTGCGCGCGGATCCGCGCCCGCGCGTCCGCCGCGTCCAGGCCGCGCGCGGTCAGCCGCCGCACCCGCTCCTCCTCCGGAGCGTCCACGATGATCACCAGGTGGTAGTTCGCGGCGTAGTCGTTCTCCACCAGCAGCGGGACGTCGTGCACCACGATCGCGTCCGCGGGGGCTTCGGCCATGCGCTGCGCGGTGAGCTCGCCGATCTTGGGGTGGGTGATGGCGTTGAGGTCGGCGCGGGCCTGCTCGTCGGCGAACGCGACCCGGGCCAGCGCCGGCCGGTCCAGCGCGCCGTCCGCGGTGCGGATCTCCGGCCCGAACCGCTCGACCAGTTCCGCCAGGCCCCGGCTGCCGGGTTCGACGACCTCGCGGGCCAGCCGGTCCGCGTCGATCAGCACCGCGCCCAGCTCCACGAGCCGCGCCGCCACCGTCGACTTGCCCGATCCGATCCCACCGCTGAGGCCCACGCGCAACATGCGCCCCATCCTGCCAGGCCCCGGACGTGCGACGGCCCCGCACCTGCGAACAGGGACGAGCCGGACGCGCCGACACCGCCGAAGGGAGCCCCGGCGTCGTCGTTGAACGTCTGGTCGTTGATGTGCACCTGCCCGGACGGGATCCGG
>NZ_JBEYUS010000084.1:0-24822 GCF_040643635.1 Saccharopolyspora sp. NPDC047091 | reverse complement strand
GCGAACTGGGCACGAACGGCGGATTGTGATGCTCACCCGTCGCGAACACGTCCAGGCCCACCTCCTCCGCCTTCTCCGCGATGCGCACCATCGCCCGAATCCGCTCCGCCTCCGACGGCGTACGCCCCGACGTCGGATCCGGAGTCACATCCCCCACGCTGAAGATCCCGAACTGCATCACGACCACATCCTTAAGATTTGAACTAACTGGTCGAACGGATGCCGTCCGTGAAGTATTCCGAGGAGGGCGTGACGAGCGCCACGCCCGGAATCAGCCGGTGCCGCGCAGCCGGTCCTGGGTGCGGGTGAACACGCGGCGGAGCACGTCCAGCTCCTGCTCGTCGAGATCGTCGGTGAACAACCGCCGCACCGTCCGCACGTGGTGCTCGTCCGCCGCCCGCAGCGCCTCCAGCCCGGCGGCGGTCAGCACCGCGTGGTGCACGCGCCGATCATCCGGGGACGGGTGCCGCACCACCCAACCGCGGCGCTCCAGGACTTTCACCTGGTAGGTCAGCCTGCTCGGCGAGAACACCATGCGCGCGGCCAGCTCGCCCATCCGCAGCCGCTGCTCCGGGCATTCCGAGAGGACGAGCAGCACGTGGTAGTCCATCAAGCTCATCCCGGCGGACGCGCGCAGGTCCTCGTCCAGGCGGGTCTCCAGCAGCAGGCTCGTCTCGATGTACGGCCGCCACGCGCGCCGCTGCGGCGAGGTCTCCCAGGGCTCCACCGCATCGATCCTACCGTCGTTTCAACGGTTGAAATGCGTGGCCGCCTGCCTGCGCACCGACCGGCGCGCAGGCAGGCGGAGGCTCACTTGACCTCGAGGAGCTCGACGTCGAAGTGCAGCGTGGAGTTCGGCGGGATGATCGGCGGGACGCCGCGCTCGCCGTACGCCTGCTCGGGCGGGATCACCAGGGTGCGGGTACCGCCGACGCGCATGCCGACGACGCCCCTGTCCCAGCCCTCGATGACCTGGCCGGAACCCAGCACGAAGGTCAGGCCCTCGCCCCGGTCGTGCGACGAGTCGAACTTCGAACCGTCGCTGAGCGTGCCCGTGTAGTGCAGGGTCACGACGTTGTCGGGCTGGGCCTCGGCGCCCTCGCCGACCTTGGTGTCCTCGACCTGGAGATCGCTCACATCATCCTCCTCCGTTGTGGACCGTTCAGTCTGCCTTGGCGCGCGGCTCTCCGGCTGAGCGGGTTGCGGGCGGAAAAGGCGCCGCGCGTTTCCCCGTCTGGAAAAGCGGATCTCCTTTCCCCAACGCCGGAATCCGGTCGTCCGAGCCGCTGGGTGAGGGTGTACCGGGCGGAGGGAGCACGATGAGCAGGTACGCACGGCTGGCGTTCACCGACGCGGTGCGCGCCATGCAGGTCGAGCAGGGCAGCCGCCCCGCGCACCGCGCCGAACTGGGCTCGGGCGTCGGGCTGGAACCGGACCCGCTGGGGGAGCGGGAGCGCGCGTTCATCGCCGCCCGCGACGGCTGCTACCTGGCCTCGGTGGGGGAGACCGGTTGGCCCTACGTGCAGTTCCGCGGCGGCCCGCCCGGCTTCGTGCACGTCCTCGACGAGCGCACCCTCGGCTACGCGGACGTGCGCGGGAACCGGCAGTACATCACCGACGGGAACCTGCGCGGTGATCCGCGGGTCGCGCTGTTCTTCATGGACTACGCGACGCGCACCCGGCTGAAGCTGTTCGGCCGCGCCGCGGTGCACGCGCTCGACGAGGACCCGACGCTCGCCGCGCGACTCGATGCGCCGCGCGCCGGCGGCCGGGTCGAGCGGTTGGTGCTGATCGAGGTCGAGGCGCACGACTGGAACTGCCCGAAGCACATCCCGCACCGCTACTCCGAGGCGGATCTGGCCCGCACGCACGCCCGCCTCGACGCGCTGGAAGCGGAGAACGCGGACCTCCGGGCCCGCCTCGCCGCCCGCGGCGAACCGCTCCCGCCGTGAGCGAGACCGACCGAACGGGACGAACGGTCCGCGCACCACGCGTCGCAGCACGCGGACCCGAGTGAACGGCCCGTTCGGCCAACGGGATCGGACGAACGGTCCGCTCACTCCGCGAGGTAGGCGCGGCGCAGCGGTTCCAGGTCGAGCTTGTGCATCGTGAGCATCTGCCGCATCACGCGGTCCGACCGCACCGGATCGGGGTCGTGCAGCATGTCGGTGAGTTCGCGCGGCACCACCTGCCAGGACAGGCCGTAGCGGTCCTTCACCCAGCCGCACGGCCCCTGCTCGCCGCCCGCGGTGAGCCGCGTCGTCATCCGGTCCACCTCGTCCTGCGAAGTGCAGTCCACGTGCAACGAGATGGCTTCGCTGAAGGTGAACTCGGGCCCGCCGTTGAGGCCGAGGAACTCCTGGCCGGCGAGCTCGAACGTCACCGTGAGCACCGTGCCCGGCTCACCCGGCCCGGCTTCGCCGTGGCGCAGGACCTCGGTGATCCGGGAGTCCGGGAAGATCGAGGTGTAGAACCGCGCCGCCTCTTCGGCCTGCCCGTCGAACCACAGGCACGTGATGATCTTCTGCATGGCGTCCTCCCCGTCGCGTCGGCCGCATCCGACGGGAACGACGTTCCTCGGCCCGGGAGTTCCGCGCACCTCGGTGGGAGGGCGGTCGAACGCCCGCGCCGCCGGTGATCAGCAGCAGCGCGACCCCGGGTTCACGTCACCGCGGTCGACGTGCCTGCGCCAGAAGTCCCGTTCGCCCAGCGGCGGCGTGCCGGGGTGGTGCGCGCGGTGGTGCTCCAGGTACCGCTCGTAGGCGGTTTCGCCGACGATGCCGCGGGTGATCTGCCAAGCCTCGCGGGCGGAGCGTCCCAACCGGGACAGCACCGCCCGCGCGGCGGCGGACCGGGGGCTCACGTCCCCGCGCCCACTTCCTGCCGGTCCTCCGGATCGCGCCGTTCCCGCATGATCCGCCGCTCCTCGGCGGTGGGGATCAGCCCGGACGGCGCCCACAGCTCCGATTCGGTGTGCGGGGTCTCGGTGTCGGGCAGCGGTTCGGTGCTGCGCAGCGCCTTGATCCACACCCGGACCGCGTCGGCGAGCACCACCAGGATGAGCACCGCGAACAGCACGCTGAGCACGCCGCACACCGTGGAGTTCGTGACGACCTGCCGCATCTCGTCGACGGTGGCCGCCGAGCCCTTGCTGGTCTGCCCGGCGTCGATCGCGGCCTGGTAGGCGCCGCGCTGCGCGAAGAAGCCGAGCTTCGGGTCCGCGGAGAACACCTTCTGCCAGCTGGCGGTCAGCGTCACCACGGCGTCCCAGGCCAGCGGCACGATCGTCACCCACGCGTACTTCGCCCGCCCCGACTTGATCAGCACGGTGGTGGCGACGGCCAGCGCCACCGCGGCCAGCAGCTGGTTGGCGATGCCGAACAGCGGGAACAGCTGGTTGATGCCGCCCAGCGGGTCGTTGACCCCGGTCCACAGGAAGTAGCCC
This sequence comes from Saccharopolyspora sp. NPDC047091, assembly GCF_040643635.1. Taxonomy (NCBI): domain Bacteria; kingdom Bacillati; phylum Actinomycetota; class Actinomycetes; order Pseudonocardiales; family Pseudonocardiaceae; genus Saccharopolyspora; species Saccharopolyspora sp. NPDC047091. Next base: position 21,377 of record NZ_JBEYUS010000084.1, on the reverse strand, counting down.
CAGCCGCCGACGATGGCGGCGCTGGAGATCCAGATGCCGGGCTTCCAGGTGACGTCGCCGAAGCGCTTCCACACGTTGCCGACGGTGTCCTGGAGCATGAACCGCCCCACCCGGGTGCCCGCGTCGACGGTGGTGAGGATGAACAGCGCCTCGAACATGACCGCGAAGTGGTACCAGAACGCCCGCATCGCGTCCCCGCCGAGGACCTGCGAGAACACCTCGGACAGGCCGAGCGCGAGGGTCGGTGCGCCGCCGCTGCGCCCGACGAGGGTCTCCTCGTCCACGGCGGCGGCCGCGGCGGCGAGCTGCTCGGGGCTGATGGAGAACCCGACCCCGGCGACCGCGTCGGAGGCGGACTGCAGGGTCTCGCCGAGCGCCGCGCTGGGCATGTTCATCGCGTAGTACATGCCCGGGTCGATGATGCAGGCCGCGGCCAGCGCCATGATCGCCACGAACGACTCGGTGAGCATGCCGCCGTAGCCGATGACGCGGACCTGCGACTCCTTCTCGATCAGCTTCGGGGTGGTGCCGGAGGACACCAGCGCGTGGAACCCGGACAGCGCCCCGCAGGCGATCTGGATGAACACGAACGGGAACAGGGTGCCCGCGAACACCGGGCCCTGGCCGTTGAAGGCGAACTCGGTGACCGCCTCGGTCTTCATCACCGGCATCGCGATGAGGATCGACACCGCGAGCATCACGATGACGCCGACCTTCATGAAGGTGCTCAGGTAGTCCCGCGGCGCCAGCAGCATCCACACCGGCAGCACCGAGGCGATGAAGCCGTACACGACGAGCGCCAGCACCACCTCGTTGCCGGAGAGCGTGAACGCCCCGGCGAGCGCGGAGTCGGCGACCCAGCTGCCGCCGATGATGCTCAGCAGCAGCAGCGCGATCCCGATGATCGAGGTCTCGATGATCCGGCCGGGCCGCAGGAACCGCAGGTAGATGCCCATGAACAGGGCGATCGGGATGGTCATGCCGATGGAGAACGTGCCCCACGGCGAGCCCTTCAGCGCGCCGACCACGACGAGCGCCAGCACCGCCAGCAGGATGATCATGATGGCGAGCACGGCGATGAGCGCCGCGATGCCGCCGACCGGACCGATCTCCTCCCGCGCCATCTGCCCGAGGCTGCGGCCGTCGCGGCGGGTGGAGAAGAACAGCACCACCATGTCCTGCACGGCGCCCGCGAACACCACGCCGACGATGATCCAGATCGTGCCGGGCAGGTAGCCCATCTGCGCGGCCAGCACCGGCCCCACCAGCGGTCCCGCGCCCGCGATCGCCGCGAAGTGGTGGCCGAACAGCACTCGGCGGTCGGTCGGCTGGAAGTCGGCCGCGTTGTTCAGCCGTTCCGCCGGGGTCGCGCGGGTGTCGTCGGTCCGCAGCACCCGGTAGGCGATGAACCGCGCGTAGAACCGGTAGCCGATCGCGTAGGAGGCCAGCGCGGCGAACACCAGCCACGCGGCGGAGATCTCCTCGCCGCGGCTGAGCGCGATGACGCCCCAAGCGATCGCCCCGACCACCGCCACCAGCGTCCACACGAGGATCTGCTGGGGGTTCCACTTCCGCCGCGGTGACGCCTCGTCCGTCGGCGTCGTTGTCGTCGTGTTCGCCACCGTCCCCGGTCTCCGTTTCCGCGATCAAGCAGTTGTGCACGCAACATGCCGTGTTGATCGCACCGATCTGCAAAGCAGTCGCAAGGATCTGCCTGCGATGTCCCCCATGTCCAGTGCAAGACCGGGAAGTAACCAGGATGTAAGGGGCGGCCGTCGGCACCGGCCGCCCCCGCGCGGCTCAGCGGTACCGGTCCACCACGCCGGCGAGCAGGTCGAGCCGTTCCAGCGTCGCGTCCCGCGGCTTCGTCGGGAGGAAGAACAGCACGCGATCCACCCCGGCCGCCGCGTACTCCTCCAGCGGTGCGTCCTTCGGGGCCGCGTACAGGGACACCGGAACCCGCCACCCGGCGCGCTCGCGCACCTTCTCCACCAGCTCGCCCAGGTTCTCGGTGCCCGCCCGGGGCAGCCAGCCGCCGCCGTACTCGGCGACGCGGTCGAAGGAGCGCTCGCTCTCGCCGCCGACGTAGATCGGCGGGTGCGGGTGCTGCACCGGCTTCGGCCACGAGTACACCGGGTCGAAGTCCACGTGCTCCCCGTGGAACTCGGCGAGCTCGTTCGTCCAGATCTCGCGCATCGCCCGGATCCGCTCGTCCATCAGCGCGCCGCGGCGGCCCGGATCGGTGCCGTGGTTGCGCATCTCGTCGCGGTTCCAGCCCGCGCCGATGCCGAACACGACCCGTCCGCCCGAGACGAGGTCGAGGCTGGCGACCTCCTTCGCCGTGGTGATCGGATCGCGCTGCACCATCAGCGCGATCCCGGTGCCCAGCACCAGGTTCTCCGTCACGGCCGCCGCCGCGGTGAGGCTGATGAACGGGTCCAGGGTGCGGTAGTAGATGCGCGGCAGGTCGCCCCCGCCCGGATAGGGGGTCTCGCGGCTCGCCGGGATGTGGGTGTGCTCGGCGAGGAACAGCGCGTCGAACCCGCGTTCCTCGAGGGCGCGACCCAGCTCCGCGGGCCCGATGCCTTCGTCGGTGTTGAACGTCGAGATGCCGAACTTCATGTCGGTTCAGGCGGCCGGGAGGCCGCCTATCCTCCCATCGCATGCCGAACGCGGAACAGATCCCGTATCGCCGCCGACGGTAGTCGAACGCGCACCCGGCGGCATCGGCTGCCAAACGGGCGAGTGAGTGCGGCGCTGATCGGCTGACCAGCGGATACGGCATCCAGATGATCTTGGATGTGTCGATTCCCACTCGTCGCCGCGTCCGGACGGAGCCGGACCACGACCACCTCCGTCCGCTGTGGACCACCCCGCCCGCCGGGTGTCGAAAACCCCGTCGCGACGGTGAATCCGCAGCCCGCGCGGCCTGCACCGACCCGCCCGGGGCGCGCCGGCGACCGGTCTCCGCACCCGGCGCCGACGATCACTCCGCGAGGCCGTTCGTGGCGGACGGTAAGCTGCGCCTCTCCGCCGGTCGGAGCCAACGGCGGAAATCCGGTCCGCGTCGGCTGCCAACCGCGAAGGGGGTCTCGGGCGTCGTGCAGAGATGTGACGGTTTCGATCGCATTGCCCGTGACCGCCTGGCCGGGCGACGGGCTGGCGGCCATGGATGAACTGACGACCAAACTGACCGAGCTCTACCAGGAGAACTACCGGCAACTGCTGCGCATAGCCGTGCTGCTCGTCGATGATCGCGCCTCCGCGGAGGACATCGTGCAGGACGCCTACGTGCGGGTGTTCGACTCCAGGACGCGGCTGCGCGACCCGGAGAAGGCGCTGGCGTTCCTGCGGCAGGCGGTGCTCAACCGGGCCCGGTCGGTGCTGCGACGCCGGATGGTCGCCAAGCGCTACCAACCTCGGATCGCCACCGAGGACTCGCGCCCGGACGACACCGGGCGCGGACTGGACCGGGCGGTGCTCGCCGACGCGCTCACCCACCTGCCGCGCAGGCAGCGGGAAGCGGTGGTGCTGCGCTACTACGCCGACTTCAGCGAAGCGCGGACCGCGAAGCTGATGGGCGTGAGCCAAGGTGCGGTGAAGTCGTACTGCTCGCGGGGAGTGGCACGGCTGTCGGATCTGCTGCGGGAGCGGGTGTGAGCGAGTCGAACGACACGCAGGACGTCGAGGAGCTGCGCAACGCGCTGCACGCCATCGTCGACGACGTCGAACCGCGCGGGGACACGCTGCCCAGGCTGCTGGCCGCGCGGCAACGCCGATCCCGCAGGCCCTCGCGGCGACCACTGCTCGCCGCGGGCGGGATCGCGGTCGCCGCCACCGCCGCGTTCCTCGTGGTCCTCGCCGTGGTGCCCACCGGCCCGCAGGCCCCCGAACCCGTCAGCATCGCGCCGAACAGCTACGTCGCGGCGCCCGCCGCCACGCTCGCGTCGTTCGACGTGCTCAGCGGGAAGCGCACCGACGTGCTCGCCGACCTGCCCGCACCGGCGCAGGGACCGCTCGCCGCCGACGGGAACCGCGTGTACGCGGCCGTCCCGGCCGCGGAGGGCAGCGACATCGTCGCGCTCGGGGCCGACGGCATCGTGCGTCCGGTGGCGCACCGGACCGGAGCGGGCGCGCTCGCCGCGGGTGACGGCCTGGTCGCCTACTCCGACGCGGGCGAGATCGTCGTCGACGGAGCCGACCGGCCGCGGCGGATAGCCGTCCCCGCCGGTCAGCAGGTGGACGACCTCGCCGTCGGGAACGGCGGCCGCGTCGCCGTGCTCACCTCGGACGCGGCGATCCACGTCGTGGCGCCCGGCGGCACCGAGCTCGGGCGGCCGATGAGCCCGCCCGCGGGCACCTGCGGCCCGCGCGCGCTCGCCTGGGCCGACCGGAACCTCGCGGTGCTCGCCGCCGCCGACTGCGGCGGTGCGGAACGGATGCGGATCGCCACGCTCGACGCGGACAACGGTCAGGCCGTCGGTGGTGGCACCCCGTTCAGCACCGGCGGTGACCTCGGCGCCGACCAGGTGCAGCTGTCCGCGGACCGCGTCGGCCGCTACCTCGTGTCCGTCGCCGACGGCAGGCAGTGGCTCGTCGACGGGACCGACGTGCGGCCGGTGGCGCGGCCCTGCTCCGAATCCGGGTGCGCGACCTCCCCGGCGACCTTCTGGGGTTGAGGCGCCCGCGTCTCGTGCTGCGGCGCGGGGCAGGTGGCGGAAGCTCACTGCCTGTCTCGCTGCTCCTGCCGCGTAGTGCTCGGGTGGCGGAACCTCAGCGGCGGTGCGAGCTGCTCCGGTGGTCGTCGGCTCAGCGGCTTCGCCGCTGACGGGAAACCGACGAGACCCGCCGGGCAGGTTCGGAGACGGGCGGTCGGCGGAGTCCTCGTCGCGCGTCCCACCGGTGGCCCTCCGCCGCGGGAGGAAGCGCGGCCCTCGCGAGAACACCGCTGAGAACCCGCGGCGGTGCCGGTTGCGCCGGTGATCGTCCGCTCAGCGGCACCGCCGGTGGGAGGACGGGGGCGGCGCGACGCCGCTGCGGAGCAACCTCCGCCGCGCGGGTGTTCTCAGGCGGGAGTGCGGAGGCGGAGGGCTCGTTCGGCGAGGGCGCGGAGGGAGACGTCGTCCGGATCGGACCCGCCCTCGGCCCACGCCGCTTGGACCACGCGCAGCCGCCCGCCCGTCTGCTGCACCGCGGCCGCCGCGTCCGCGAACTCCGGCGAGCTCGGCGCACCCGGCTCCGCGCCCGCGTCGGCGATGCCACCGGAACCCGGGGTGTTCAGCAGTTCCCGCAGGTTCCGAGCCGACGTCGCCGAACCCAGGTCCACCACCGCGACCGACACGACCGCCGACCGGCCCGCGGTCTCCCCGTCGAAGACCTGCCGGGACAGTCCCTCGCACGGGTGCCGCTGGAACCACGCCCGCACGTCCCCGAACGCGGCCTCCGTGCAGTCCCCGCCGCGCTCCGCGCTGGTCCGGGTGAACGCGACTCCGTCCACCTGTTGCGCCGCGACCTCCCGCTCCTCCTCCGAAGCCCCGGCCATCAGCAGCGCGGACACCGCGCCGACCAGCACCAGCGCCACCGCGCCCAGCACGAGCAGCTTCGACCGGCCCGGCAGCGCCGCGAGCCGTCCCCGCAGCCCGGCCGGGCGCGCGGGCGGCTCCGGTCGCGGCTCGTCCGCCACCTTCGGGATCAGCAGCGTGCTCGCCGCGGCGAGGTCCGGCGCCACCGAATCCGGGAAGCCCTCCGCGGTCAGCTCCGCCACCGACAGCGAACGCGTCCCCTCGTCGAGCACGTCCAGCACGGCCCGGGCCGCCTCCACCCCGCACGCCCGCTCGTAGGTGGCCAGCTCGCGGACCGCGGCGAGCATGCTCGTCGTCGACGGGTACAGCACCCGCACCCCGCGGTGCAGGTCGCCCGTCGGCTGGGTGACCCGCTCCACGTACGGGCCCACGGCCACGATCGCGGCTACCGGCAACGGCTCCGCGCCGCGGGTCTGCAACGCGCGGGCCAGCGCGGACGCCGACTCCAGCGCCGCCAGCGCGGGGTTCACCGCCGCCTCCTGGCGCAGCAGCGGCCAGCCGTCCACCGTCCACGGCGTCTGCACCGGGGCCTCCAGGGACAGCACCGAACCGGGCAGGTCGACGCCCAGCACCACCACGATGCCGCGCGGCAGCACCAGCACCGCGTCCAGCGCCCGCGGCGCTCCCGGCGGCCGCGCCCCGCACACCGCGACACCGCCGAACACCCCGTCGCCCGGGCCCCAGGCGGTCACCGCCGCCCGGATGTCCGCGCCGATCTCGGTCGGCTCCTCGCCGAGCCGCACCACCCGCATCGTCGACTCCCGTCCCCGAAATCCGGACCGGCCTGCCGCCACCGGGCCCGGTCCGCATTCTCGCCTACTCCGAGTACTCCCCCGATCGAGTGGTATCGGCCACTCGTCCGCACCTGCCGCGCTGCGCCGTTCGGGCCGCCCGCTGGGCCGCACGGGTGCGCCCGGAACTGCGACGACCCCGCGCCGAACGGGCCAGGGGCACCCGGCGAACCGTAGCCGAACCGGGTCGCCCGGACGGGGAGTTCACCCGGTTCATGTGGCGACGGCGGGCGAGGCGCGTGCAGAATGACGCCGATCACCCGTGATCGGGAGATCGGACCACCCGCACGATGAGGTCGTAGGGGAAGACGTCCCTCGTCGAACAGCGGAGGTCAGCAGTGAGCACCCGTGGCAGCACAAGTGGCGTGGTCTACGTCCACTCGTCGCCGTCTGCGGTCTGTCCGCACATCGAGTGGGCCGTGGCCGGCGCACTCGGCACGCGGACCGAACTCCGCTGGACGGCGCAACCCGCAGCACCCGGGCAGTTGCGCGCCGAACTCACCTGGACCGGCGAACCCGGCACCGGATCCCGGCTGGTCACCGCGCTGCGCGCGTGGCCGATGCTGCGCTTCGAGATCACCGAGGACCCCAGCCCCGGCATCGACGGGCAGCGCTTCTGCCACGTGCCGGGACTCGGCCTGTGGAACGCGCGCACCAGCGCCAACGGCGACATCGTCGTCAGCGAGGACCAGCTGCGCACGCTCGCCGCGAACAGCCGCGGCTCGGAATCGTTCACCCACCGCGTCGACCAGCTGCTCGGCGCCGCCTGGGACGCGGAACTGGAACTGTTCCGCCACGCGGGCGACGGTGCGCCGGTCAGCTGGCTGCACCGCGTCGGCTGACCCGTCCCGCCGCGGCGGCTCGGGAAGCGGAATCCCGGAGCCCGCCGGAAACCGACGAAACCCACTGCGCAGGCCCGACGGCGGGAACCGCGCGAGTTCCGGTCCACGCCCGGTGGGGCCGCGGCGGGCGCGGTTGTGGGAAGCTGATCGGCGTGCAGTCGTATTCTCCGGCCGGTCGTTCGCAGCACTCCTGGTGGAAGTGGGGGGTGCCGATCGCCGCGCTCGTGCTGATCGCGGCGGGCGCGGGCGGCGTCGCGGCGCAGCAGTACTACCCGGACACGATGCCCGCGAGCATCGACGGCGAGGTCGCGGGGCAGCCGGCGAACTCCGAGTACGCCAACATCGAGTTCACCCCCGACGCGGACGAGCACCCGGACCACGCGGACATCCGCTGGACGCTGCAGATGCACTTCAACGCGATCAACACGCGCCGCTACGAGACCTGGAAGACCACGGTCGTCGCGGCCAAGCAGCAGCAGCTGCCCGAGGACAAGTGGCAGCGCGAGTACGCCACCACCCGCGACGCCGCCATCAAGGTGCACCGGATCGAACCGGGACCGGACGACTCGGTGCGCGTCCTGATGACCTTCGTCAGCACCCAGGACCCGAAGGACGCCCCGGTCGGGATGCAGGAGGGCTGCCTGCGGTGGCGGGTGGTCTACCCGATGGTCGTGGACGGCGGCGGGTTCCGGCTGGACACCAACAGCCTGCCGGGCAGCGCCCTCGCCGTTTCCTGCTGACGGCACTCCGGGAACGAGAACCCCGGGAACGAGAACCCCGGGAAACGAGAAGCGCCCCGCCCTCCGGTTCGCACCGGGAGACGGGGCGCTCGCGCGAGCGGCCGGGGGCGATCAGGCCTTGGTGAAGGCCAAGGCCACGTTGTGCCCGCCGAAGCCGAAGGAGTTGTTCACCGCGGCCGACACCTCGACGTGCCGCGGCTTGTCCGTCACCACGTCCAGCTCCACCTTCGGGTCGAGCTCGTCGAGGTTGCGGGTGGGCGGGATCTGCCCGTGGTAGATCGACAGCAGCGTCACGATGCTCTCGACCGCACCGGCGCCGCCCACGAGGTGCCCGAGCGCGCTCTTCGGCGCGGTCAGCGCCACTCCGTCGCCGAACGCCTTGCGGATCGCCGCGGCCTCGCCCACGTCACCGACCACGGTCGAGGTGGCGTGCGCGTTGACGTGCTCGATGTCCGAGTTCGACAGGCCCGCGGTGCGCACTGCCTGCGTCATCGCGTTGACCTGGCCGACGCCGTCCGGGTGGCTGCCGGTGATGTGGTAGGCGTCGGAGGTGATGCCCACCCCGCCCAGCCGGCCGTAGATCCGCGCCCCGCGCGCCTTGGCGTGCTCGGCGCTCTCCAGGATCACCACGCCGGCGCCTTCGCCGAGGACGAAGCCGTCCCGGCCCGTGTCGAACGGGCGCGATGCCAGCTCCGGCTCGTCGTTGCGCGTGCTCAGCGTCCGGGCCTGGCAGAACCCGGCCACGGTGATCTGGTGGATGCAGGACTCGGCGCCACCGGCCACGACCACGTCGGCCTGCCCGGAGCGGATCATGTCCCACCCGCGCGCCAGCCCTTCCGCGCCGGAAGCGCAGGCGGAGGCGGGGGAGTGCACGCCGGCTCGCGCGCGCAGGTCGATGCCGACGTGCGCGGCGGGCCCGTTGGGCATGAGCATCGGCACGGTCAGCGGCGAGATCTTGCGCAGTCCGTGCTGCTCCAGCAGGTCGTCCTGGTCGAGCAGCGTCACCGGACCGCCGATCCCGGTGCCGAGCGCGACACCGAGCCGATCCGGGTCCACCGACTGGTGCTCGTCGGTGGGCATGTCGTAACCGGCGTCGCTCCAGGCCTGGCGGGCCGCGATGATCGCGATCGCCTGGCAGCGGTCCAGCCGGCGCAGCTGCACGCGGGGCAGCACCTCGGCGGGCTCCACGACCAGGGGAGCGCCGATCTTGGCGGGCAGGTCGTACTTGTCGACCCATTCCGCCGTCAGCCTGCGCACCCCGCTGCGACCGGTCAGCAGACCGTCCCAGGTGGACGCGACGTCACCACCGAGTGGTGTCGTCGCGCCCATCCCGGTGATGACGACGTCGGTCGCCGTCATGCGTTCTTGGTGATGTAGTCGACCGCATCACCGACGGTCTTGAGGTTCGCGAGCTGGTCGTCCGGGATCTTGACGCCGAACTTGTCCTCGGCCTGCACGGCGATCTCGACCATCGACAGCGAGTCGATGTCGAGGTCGTCGACGAAGGACTTCTCGACGGTGACCTCGTCGGCGTCCACGCCCGCGACCTCTTCGACGATGCCGGCGAGACCCTGCGCGATTTCCTCGTTCGCCACGATGGTTCCTTTCGTTGTTGCGGTGGTCACCGCGGACGTGCCCGCGGCGGTCTTGGTGAGCGCGGACGCGCTCAGGGACAGATCACGACCTGGCCGGCGTAGGACAATCCAGCCCCGAAACCGACCAGCAGCAGCACATCGCCGCTGGAGAGCTCGCCCGCCGACCGCATGTGGTCGATCGCGAGCGGGATCGACGCGGCCGAGGTGTTGCCCGAGTAGACGATGTCACGCGCGACCACCAGGTCGTCGCGGGCACCCTGGCTCTGCAGCTTCTTGGCGATGCCCTCGACGATCCGCAGGTTCGCCTGGTGCGCGACGAGAGCGTCCACATCGGACAGCTGCAGGCCCGCGAGCTCCACGGCCCGCATCGCCACCGGGGCGATCTGCGTGGTCGCCCAGCGGAAGACCGACTGGCCCTCCTGGTAGATGTACTTGCCGTCGCGCAGGTAGATGGTGTCGACCAGGTCCCCGGCGCTGCCCAGCGCGGCCGGGGCGATGCCCGGCTCGTCGGCCGGACCCACGACCGCGGCACCCGCGCCGTCGGCGAAGATGATGCAGTTCCCCCGGTCCTCCCAGTCGATCCACTCCTGGAACCGCTCGGAACCGATCACCAGCACCCGGCGGGCCGAACCGGCCAGCACCATGTCCGACGCGGTGTTGAGCGCGTAGCAGAACCCGGCGCAGGCGGCGTTGAGGTCGAACGCGCCGGAGGCCTTGATGCCGATCTTGTCGGCGACCTGCGCGGCCGCGTTGGGGATGCCGCCCGGCATCGTGCAGGTCGCGATGATGACCTGGTCGACGTCCGCCGGGGTCAGGCCCGCGTCGGCGATGGCCTTCGAACCGGCCTCCACGGCCATCGACACGACGGTCTGGTCCTCGTCGCCGAGACGGCGGTGCACGATGCCGACGCGCTGCTGGATCCACTCGTCGTTCGTGTCGACGATCTTGGCCAGGTCGTGGTTGGTCACGACCCGGTTGCCCTGGGTGCTACCGAAGCCGAGCAGCTTGGTCGCCGCCGGTCCGGTGGACTTGCGCAGGGTCGGTGTGCTCACGCATCGCTCCCAGAGGTGTTCGCGTCCTGGGCGGTCTCCTCCGAGTCCGCTGCCAGCAGGTCTGCGACCTTGTCGAGGTCTTCGGGCTTCTTCAGCGCCACGGTCTTGGTGCCCTTGAGCTCGCGGCGCACCAGGCCGGTCAGCGCACCGGCGGGCGGGAACTCGACCACGGCCGTCACCCCGCGCTCGGCGAGGGCGGTCATGCAGTGGTCCCAGCGCACCGGCCGGGTGATCTGCGCGACGAGCAGGCGCACGAACTCGTCGCCCGACCCGACGAACGAACCGTCCGAATTGGACAGCAGTGGGAACGACGGGTCCTTCGCCGCGACCTCCTGGGCCCGCGCGCCGAACGCGTCCTGCGCGGGAGCCATGAAGCGGGTGTGGAACGCGCCTGCCACGGCCAGCGGACGCACCTTCGTGCCGGGCAGCGGCTCCTCGGCCAGTGCCTCCAGCGCGGGCTTGCGGCCCGCCGCGACGATCTGGCCCGCGCCGTTGCAGTTCGCCGGGTCCAGGCCGAGGGCTTCCAGGTGGCCGATCACGGCGTCCCGGTCCCCGCCCATCACCGCGGACATCGCGGTCGGCTCCAGCGCGCACGCCGCCGCCATCTCCCGGCCGCGCACCGCGGCCAGCGCGACCGCGTCGTCGGGGGAGAGCACGCCTGCGATCGCCGCCGCCGCCAGCTCGCCGACCGAGTGACCCGCCACCGGGGTCTCCGCGGGCACGTCGAAGCGGGCGCGCAGCTGCTCGGCCGCCAGCAGGGACAGCGCCACCACCAGCGGCTGCGTGACCGCGGTGTCCTTGATCTCGTCCGCGTCGGCGGTGGTGCCCAGCCGGACGAGGTCCAGACCGGCGTGCTCCGACCAGGCCTCGACGCGCTCGCGGGCGCCGTCCGGTTCGAGCCAGGGGGAGAGCATGCCGGGGGCTTGCGAGCCCTGTCCGGGAGCGAGGAGCGCGATCACCCTGCTACTACACATGGCCGACCGAGATCGGCGTGATGCCGGTACGGACGAAGTCCGAGGCACAATCTTGTGGAGTGTCTACAAGCGTGACGACGATTCGGGCATCACGCACCGTGATTCGTTGTCGCTCGTGCCGGTTCGGTGACGTTCCGGCGGCGAACCGGGTGTCGATCACCACAGCCCGCGGGCCCTGGCCAGCCGCCCCACCGACAACGCTACGCGCAGCACCAGCGCGTCCCGCGCGTTCGCCGGGGTGCGGCCGGTGAGCTCCGCGACCCGGCGCAGCCGGTACCGCACCGTGTTCGGGTGCACGTACAGCTGCCGCGCGCAGTTCTCCAGCACGCCGCCCAGCTCCAGGTAGGTGTCCACCGTCTCCAGCAGCGCGCCGCCCGCGTCCACCAGCGGCAGCACGATGCCCTCCACCAGTTGCCGCTCCGCCTCCGGATCACCGGCCAGCGCCCGTTCCGGCAGCAGGTCTTCCGCGGGCACCGGGCGCGGCGCCGTCGGCCAGGCCACCACCGCGCGCAGCCCGGACATCGCGTCCGCCGCCGAACGGTGCGCCTCCGACAGGCTCGTCACCGTCGGCCCGACCACCACCGGGCCGCTGTCGAAGGCCTCCGCCAGCTTGTCCGCCGCCGCCAGCGCGCCGTGGTCGTCGGACGGGCCGCCGAACACCACCACCAGCCGGGTGCCCTGCACGCCGAGCAGCACCGGACGTCCGGCGCGGGCCGCGCTCCGGCGCACCTGGTAGATGACCGTCGGCGGGTCGTCGGACGGCGCCGTGCCCACCAGCACCGTCGCCTCCGAACCGGGTTCCCAGCCGAGCGCGGCCGCCCGCGACAGCAGCGACTCCTCCGGGTCGCCGCGGACGATGCCGTCCACGACGAGCGCCTCCAGCCGCGCGTCCCACGCGCCGCGCGCCTCCGCCGCCGCCGCGTAGGAGGTGGCCGCCGCGAACGCGATCTCCCGCGTGTAGCGCAGGATCGACTCGGTCAGCGCGGTGCGCTCCGACCCCTCCTCGGCCAGTTCCGGCAGCCGCCGTTCGAACACGTCGATCGCCGCGCGCACCAGGTCCAGCGTCTGCCGCAGGCTCACCCACCGCGACAGGTCCTTCGGGGCGGCGCGGAACGCCTCCGCCGTCAGCCGGATGGCCTCCGTCGGGTCCTGCATCCAGGCCACGAAGTTCGACACCCCGGTCTGGGTCACCAGCAGCACGCTCGCCCGCTGGTCGGCGGGCAGCCGGCGGAACCACGGCAGCCGCTGCTCCATCGCACCGACGCTCGCCGTCGCCAGGTCCCCGGAAGCGCGCTCCAGTGCGCGCAGGGTGGTCGAGGAAATGCGTTCGCCTTGTTCACCTGCGCCTTCGGATTGCATGCCGTCAGAATCGCACGCCCCCGCGACGCCCCGTGCCGGGCACTGCGTGCACCGCGGCCCGGGCCACCGGGTACGCGAGGGCGCGGTGCGCGGCGGACCCGTCCGAAGTGCACCCGTCCGCCGCAGCCGGTTCAGCCGGGGGAAACCGGCAGCGCAGCGGCATTTCATCCGATCAGGCGTGGCCGGTGCGGCGCACCGCGGGACACGATGGGAGCAGGCGACGCGGCCACCGACGGCCGCCAGGGGAGTGATGGCGATGGCTCTGCCGCTGGTGTGGCTGGGAGACGTGCTGCGGGCGGCGGGGCTCACCGTCGTGGAAACGCCCGGATGGCTGGAACGGACCGCGAACTCGGGCGCCCAGCCCGAACCGGTCGGGGTGCTGGAGCACCACACCGCGACGATCGCCTCCTACGAGGACCCGGCGCCGAGCCTGCAGCTCGTCGTCGACGGCCGGTCCGATCTGGCCGGGCCGCTGTGCCACGGGCTGATCGGCTTCGACGGCGTGGTGCACTTGATCTCGGCCGGACGCGCCAACCACGCTGGGAAGGCGCGGGCCTCCGGACCGGTGCCCGAAGGGGACGGCAACGTGCTCTACGTCGGCTTCGAATGGGACTACCAGGGCGTCGAACAGGGCCCCAGCCCCGAGCAGTACGCGGCCGCGCTGACCGCGACCAAGGCGGTGCTGGACCACATCGGCGCTCCGCCCGAAGCCGCGCGCGGGCACAAGGAGACCAGCGTGACCGGCAAGATCGACCCCGGCCACGTCGACCTGGACCGGTTCCGGGCCGAACTCGCCACGAGTGAACAGGAGAACGCCGACATGACGCCCGAACAGGACGCGATCCTGCGCCGCATCGAGAACGAGCTGCTTGGCCCGCGCGGGCCGGAAGGGCAGATCGCCGGCTGGAACACCGCGCTCGGACCGCGCACCCCGGTGGCGATGCTGGTGGACCTCGTCAACGGGCTGCTCGCCACGCAGACCCCGGCGCCGCTGCAGCAGGCCGCCCCGCAGCAGCAGGGCGCGCCCGCCGTGCCGCAGCAGCAGGGGCCGCAGGCCCCCGCGCAGCCCGCGGGCGACGCCGAGTCGATCAAGGCCGCGTTCACCGCGCTGCCGCCGGAACAGGCCGCGCCGCTGCTCGCCGAGCTCGTCCGCATCCAGCAGGAGCGCCAGCTCACGCCGGAGCAGCAGGCCGCTGCCGACGTCTGACCGGCAGCGCCGCGAAGATCAGTGCCCGGGGGCCGCGGCCCGGCGGTCGGCGCGTTCGGATCGCATGCGCAATAAGCGCTTGACCAGGACCGGCTGCTGGGCCAGCGCCTCCGGTTCGTCCAATAACCGGTTGAGCCGCTGGTAGTAGCGCGTCGGCGAGAGGCCGAACCGCTCCTGGATGACGCGGTCCTTGCTGCCCGGGTAGCGCCAGAACTCGCTCTCGAACGCCAGGATCGCGTGATCGACGTCGTTCACCCCGCCGCCCCCTTCGCGTCGTGCGCCGGCCGTCCGGCCGACCGGATCCGTTCAACCGGAGATCGCCCACTCTACCCCGAGGTGCACGTCTGTTCGATCACCTGAGCGGCGACTCACCCGGGGTGTGATCCGAGCCACGAGGTGGCGACGGAACAACTTCCGCGGTCGACGATGTTGGCAGGAGTACGAAAAGTCGTGCGCTCCGGGGCTCGGTGAGATTCCGAACCGGCGGTGAAAGTCCGCGAACCGGCGCCTCCCGGCCGAACCCGGCCCGGGGAGCCCGGCCGATCCGGTGGAATTCCGGGACCGACGGTGACAGTCCGGATGGGAGGCGGCGCACGGGCACTCGACCGGGACCGGTCGCTCTTCGGGGCACCGGTGCCCGCCGCGTTCCCGACCATCCCCGGCGCCAGGACCGGCTGGGAGGAGTGGGTTGTGCGCGCTGCGGCGGAATGGTTGCTCGGCAACGGGATCACCGTGCTGGGCCAGCAGATCTCCTGGGCGGAGCTGGTGGGGCAGCTGTGCGCGCTCGCCGTGGTCTTCCTGGCGCAGCGCCGCACCTTGGCGACCTGGCCGGTGCAGGTGACCGCGACGGTGCTGCTGTTCGCGGTGTACGCGTCGGCGCAGCTCGGCGGGCTGGCGGTCCGGCAGATCGTGATCCTGCTGATCTCCGTCTACGGCTGGTGGGCGTGGAGCCGCCGCAGCGACCCGGTGTACGGGGTCGCGGTGCGCAAGGGGACGCTCCGGGAACGCCTGGTGCTGCTGGGCGTGCTGGCCGGGGCCACCACCGGGTTCGCGCTGCTGCTGACCGCGCTGGACGCCTCGTGGGCGCCGTGGCCGGACGCCTGGATCTTCGTGGGCACCGCGGTCGCGTTCTGGGCGCAGGGGCGCGGGCTCGTCGAGTTCTGGCTGGTGTGGCTGGCCGTGGACGCGGTCGGGGTCCCGCTGCAGCTGGCGTCCGGCTTGTACTTCAGCGCCGGGATCTACGTGGTGTTCGCCGCCCTGGTGGTGCACGGCTGGTGGAGCTGGAACCGCACCGCCAGGTCACAGCAGCTCGCCCCGGCCCGGGTCTGAACCGGGGTGATCTTCCATCTCGTTGCTCAGCGGCGCGGTTGGCGGAACCTCAGCGGCTCCCTCGCTGCGGGATCGTTTTCGCAGGTGGCTCCGCCACATGCGAAAACGCTGTCCTCGCGAGGGAGCCGCTGAGAACCCGCTGCGGTGCCGGTTGCTCGGGTGGTCGGCAGCTCAGCGGCTCCGCCGCTGACAGGAGACCGACACGGCCCGCCGCGGGACTTCACGGACAAGACCTCAAGCGTCGCCGGGATCGGACGTCTGCGGGCCCGCGGCTCGCACGTCGCCGAGCCGGTAGCGCTGGGCGGCGGCGGTGACCTGGGACCGGTCGACGAGCCCGCGGCGGGCCAGGGCGGCGAGCACGGCGACCACGGTGGACTCGGCGTCCACCAGGAACACCCGCCGCGCGGCCGGGCGGGTGTCGGAGAAGCCGAACCCGTCGGCGCCCAGGCTCACCATGTCGCCCGGCACCCACGAGCGGATCAGGTCCGGCACCGCCCGCATCCAGTCGCTGACCGCCACCACCGGGCCGTCGGTGTCCAGCAGCGCCCGCGTCACGTACGGCACCCGCGGTTCGGAGTCGGGGTGCAGCAGGTTGTGCCGGTCGACGGCTTCGGCTTCGCGGCGCAGTTCGGTCCACGAGGTCGCCGACCACACGTCGGCCCGCACGTCCCACTCCTCGGCGAGCAGCTGCTGGGCGCGCAGCGCCTCCGGCATCGCCACCCCGGAGGCCAGCACCTGCGCGGGGATGGAGCCGCCGGTGCCGCGCCGGAACAGGTACAGGCCGCGCAGCAGCCCGTCCACGTCCACGCCGTCCGGTTCGGCGGGCTGCCGGTACGGCTCGTTGTAGACGGTCAGGTAGTAGAAGACGTTCTCGGCGTCCGGCCCGTACATCCGCCGCAGCCCGTCCTTGACGATGTGCGCGACTTCGAACGCCCACGCCGGGTCGTAGGACACCACCGCCGGGTTCGTCGCCGCCAGCAGCAGCGAATGCCCGTCGGCGTGCTGCAGCCCCTCACCGGTGAGCGTGGTGCGACCGGCGGTGGCGCCGAGCAGGAAGCCGCGCGCCATCTGGTCCCCGGCGGCCCACAGGCTGTCGCCGGTGCGCTGGAACCCGAACATCGAGTAGAAGATGTAGATCGGGATCATCGGTTCGCCGTGCGTGGCGTAGGCGGTCGCGGCGGCGGTGAACGACGCGCTGGAGCCGGCTTCGTTGATGCCTTCGTGCAGGATCTGGCCCTGTTCGCTCTCCCGGTAGGCGAGCATCAGCCGGTAGTCGACGGGCGTGTAGGACTGGCCGTTCGGGTTGTAGATCTTCTGCGACGGGAACATCGAGTCCATCCCGAAGGTCCGCGCCTCGTCCGGGATGATCGGCACGATCCGCGGCCCGATCTCGGGGTCCTTGGCGAGGTCCTTGAGCAGCCGGACGAACGCCATCGTGGTGGCGACCTCCTGCTTGCCGGAGCCGCGCCGGATCACGTCGTAGACGTCGTCGCCGGGCAGCACGAGCGGCTTCGGCTTCACCCGCCGTTCCGGCAGGTAGCCGCCGAGGCGCTGGCGGCGTTCCCGCAGGTACTGGATCTCGGGGGAGTCCTCGCCGGGGTGGTAGTACGGCGGCAGGTACGGGTCGGCCTCGAGCTGCTCGTCGCTGATCGGGATCCGCAGGCTGTCCCGGAACAGCTTCAGGTCGTCCAGGGTCATCTTCTTCATCTGGTGCGTGGCGTTGCGGCCCTCGAAGTGCGGGCCGAGCCCGTAACCCTTGATCGTCTTCGCGAGGATGACGGTGGGCTGCCCGTGGTGCTCGGTGGCGGCCTTGTAGGCGGCGTGGACCTTCCGGTAGTCGTGGCCGCCGCGGCGCAGCGCCCACACCTGGTCGTCGGTGAGGTCCTTGACCATGTCCTTGGTGCGCGGGTCGCGGCCGAAGAAGTGCTCGCGGACGAAGGCGCCGTCGTTGGCCTTGTAGGTCTGGAAGTCGCCGTCGGGCGTGGTGTTCATCAGGTTGACCAGCGCGCCGTCCCGGTCGGCGTGCAGCAGCGAGTCCCACTCGCGGCCCCACACGACCTTGATGACGTTCCAGCCCGCACCGCGGAAGAACGACTCCAGCTCCTGGATGATCTTCCCGTTGCCGCGCACCGGCCCGTCGAGCTGCTGCAAGTTGCAGTTGACGACGAACGTGAGGTTGTCCAGCCCTTCGTTGGCCGCAACGTGCAGCAGGCCGCGCGATTCGGGCTCGTTCATCTCGCCGTCGCCGAGGAACGCCCACACCCGTTGCCGGCTGGTGTCCTTGATGCCGCGGTCGTGCAAGTAGCGGTCGAACCGGGCCTGGAAGATCGCGTTCATCGGGCCGAGGCCCATCGACACGGTCGGGAACTCCCAGAAGTCCGGCATCAGCCGCGGGTGCGGGTAGGACGGCAGCCCGCCGCCGGGGCCCGCGTGCGAGTGCTCCTGGCGGAATCCGTCGAGCTGGTCGGTGGTCAACCTGCCTTCGAGGAAGGCGCGGGCGTAGATGCCGGGGGAGGCGTGGCCCTGGATGTACAGGTGGTCGCCCCCGCCGGGGTGGTCCTTGCCGCGGAAGAAGTGGTTGAACCCGACCTCGTAGAGGCTGGCGGAGGAGGCGAACGAGGAGATGTGCCCGCCGACGCCGATCCCGGGTCGTTGTGCACGATGCACCATGATCGCGGCGTTCCACCGCATCCAGGCGCGGTAGCGCCGTTCGACCTCCTCATCGCCGGGGAACCAGGGCTCCTGGTCGGTGGCGATGGTGTTGACGTAGTCGGTGCTGGTCAGGGCGGGTACGCCGACGCCGCCTTCGCGGGCGCGCTCCAGCAGGCGGAGCATCAGGTAGCGGGCACGCTGCTGGCCGTGCTCGCCGAGCATCGTGTCGAACGACTGCAACCATTCTTCGGTCTCCTCCGGATCGATGTCCGGGAGATGCGAGGCGAGACCGTCTCGGATGACCCGCACCCGTTGCGGGGTGCCGCCGACGTCGTTGCTGTGCGCGGGCAAAGGAACTCCTCGACTGCTTGCGGTGCTTGTCGCGGGCTGGGGTGACGCCCGACACGTCCCATGGTCCCCCATCTTCACGGCCGCTGCGTGCACCGCGGTCATTACTTGGCGGTACCGTTCTAGCCTGACCTGGATGTGGGCGCCTACAGTCGTGTTCCACGCCGGATACCGGCGTGTCGTGCGCCCAGCAGTTGCGCCGGAAGCGGTCCGCAGTGTTCGCTATCGGCCAGATCTGCCCAACCTGGGTGCGGTGGAGGCACCGCACCACCGCATTGGAGGAGTGAGAGCGCCGTGGTCGCCGCGGGAGACGCCGGCAAGAGCGAAGTCGACGTCGCCGACAGGCTCGACATCGAGCCGGAGATGGTCGTTCAGGAGATCGGTTGGGACGAGGACGTCGATGACGCCGTTCGTGCCGCGATCGAGGAGCGTTGCGGGAGCGAACTGCTCGATGAGGATGCCGACGAGGTCGTCGACGTCGTACTGCTGTGGTGGCGGGACGACGACGGTGACCTGACGGACACGCTCCTCGACGTGATGACGCCTCTCGCTGACGAGGGGGTGATCTGGGTGCTGACGCCGAAGACCGGTCGTGACGGCTACGTGGAACCCAGTGACATCGCTGAGGCAGCGTCCACGTCCAACCTGGCCCAGACCTCGAACGCGAGTCTGGGGGAAGCCTGGATGGGTACCAGGCTCGCTTACCGCAAGGCCAAGTCCAAGCGCTGACGAGTTCGGCCCAGCGCCGGACGGATCGCCGTACCCACCACCTGGGCACCGGTGGCTACCTGCCACCGGTGCCCAGGTGTGCGTGATCGGTGTAGGTTCGGCGGCGTACGTGCACAGGCCGAACAGAAGGGTGCGCGCATGACGGTCGAGGTCGGCGCCGACGCTCCGGACTTCACGCTGCCGGACTACAACAAGGAGCAGGTCTCCCTGTCCGGCTTCAAGGGCGACAAGAACGTGCTGCTGGTGTTCTACCCCTTCGCGTTCAGCGGGGTCTGCCAGGGCGAGCTGTGCCAGGTCCGCGATGACCTGGCCGACTTCCAGAACGACCAGGTGCAGGTGCTGGGCGTCTCGGTGGACACCCCGTTCGCGCTGAAGGCGTGGTCGGAGCAGCAGGGCTACACCTTCCCGCTGCTGTCCGACTTCTGGCCGCACGGCGAGGTCGCCAAGGCCTACGGCGTGTTCCACGAGCCGGCGGGCATGGCGCTGCGCGGCACCTTCCTCATCGACAAGGACGGCAAGGTCCGCTTCGCCGAGGTCAACCAGCCCGGCGAGGCCCGCGACCAGAACGTCTGGAAGAAGGCGCTGGCCGAACTGGCCGCGTGAGGTCCGGCGACGGCCGGTCGGTACAGTGATCCGGCCGAAGCGCGGCCGACCTCCGGGCGGCCGCGCGCCGGGGCGCATAGCTCAGCGGAAGAGCACTTGCCTTACAAGCAAGGGGTCGTTGGTTCGAACCCAACTGCGCCCACTCTAGTTGCCTGAACTGTGGAAACGAGGTTCCCGCACCAGCGGTGCTCTGCTTGCACAGCGCACAGCGACCCCTTAATTTCGCCCCATGAGGGAGCAGCGGGACGGCCTGATCCGGGACTACGGCAAGGCGCTGAAGCGCTGGAACAAGTCCCCCAAGACCATCGAGCTCTACGTCTCGACGGCGTCCCGGTTCGCCGACTGGCTTGCGACGCAAGATCGCCTCGGCGACGTCGCTGAGGTCACTCGCGCCGACGTCGGTGACTGGACCACGGAACTGCTGGAGACCCGCAAGTTTGCGACCGCCAACGGCCGATTCCGCGCCTTGCAGCAGGGGTTCCACTTCTTGGTCGACGAGGACGAGATCACTGTCTCGCCGATGCAACGGATGAAGCCCCCGCACGTTCCCGAGGTTCCGGTACCAGTGGTTCCGTTGCCGACGGTCAAGGCGCTGCTCAAGCAGTGCGACGGCAAGGACCTGATCAACCGCCGCGACGCCGCAATCATCCGGCTGCTGATCGATACGGGCGGTCGCCTGGCGGAGATCACCGGTCTCAAGGTCGACGACCTCGACTTGGAGCAGGACCAGGTGCTTGTCCTGGGCAAGGGCAGTCGGCCGCGGATGTTGCCGATCGGCTCCAACACCTCACTCGCGCTGTCACGCTACCTTCGAGTGTGCAGCCGCGAGAAGTTCGCCAAATCACCCCAGCTCTGGCTCGGTGAGAAGAACCGCGGACCGCTCGCTTCCAATGGCATCAAAATCATGCTGCGCCGCCGTGGCCGGGCGCTCGATCCTCCGCTTGCCAACCTGCACGCCCACCAGTTCCGCCACACCAACGCACACGAATGGCTCGCTGCAGGCGGTAACGAATCCGATCTGATGAGGTTGATGGGCTGGCGCTCACCGCAAATGCTGCGTCGCTACGGGGCTTCGCTCGCCGACGAGCGCGCCCGAGATGCACATCGCCGACTGGCTCTCGGAGACCGAATTTAACGTGCATTGCGGGCGGCGTGAATGAATGGCGAGCCCGGCCACTGATACCTTGGAAAGGTCGGGATTGTCCGGCGATGGCGGAACTATGGTACAGGCGCGGTCGGCGGTGTTCCACATGGTCATCGTGTAGCTGAAGCCAACTCATGTCGGTCGAGTCCGCCTGTGATGTCAACGAAGGCTGGGCGCTCGACGTCCCGCATCATGCCGCTGTACCAAGCCATCAGCCGCTGGTGCCCCATGCGTGGCATGCCGCCTTTGGCCTCGAAGTCAAGCGTATAGGTGTGTCTAAGGGCAGGGCACGTGACCCTGCATAGCAGACACGCAATAGACCTTCATGGCCCCTTAGAGCCCCTAACACGTTGGTGATCTCGGGCTGAGATGATCTTGGGTGATGGCTGCGCCGTGGATCGTCTCTGACGAGTTGTGGGTTCGGATCGAG